>NZ_JBXWKZ010000035.1:0-24965 GCF_058191515.1 Staphylococcus sp. CoH_129_LAB_1
TCTCTCTACAACTATAAAAAATAGCTGTGAAGAAATCTATCGTCATAGATTTCTTCACAGCTAATCTTAGTATGTTTTATTAATGAATAAATTTATAATGTCTAACTTGATAAGCTGGAATTGTACGATATGTTAAAATTCCTGGGCTTGCACTAAAGTTCATTTCAGATACTAAAACACTTCCATTACTATTTACGCGTTCTACAAATGCAACGTGGCCATAATAACCTGCATCTGATTGTGCAATTGATCCTACAGTAGGATTATAATCAATTTTATAGCCATCTCTTACAGCTGCATCGTCCCAGTTATTTGCATTCCACCAGTATGTGCTAATACCTTTACCAATTTGAGCACGGCGATTAAATACATGCCATGTGCATTGACCCCAATCATATAAATTTCTATGATGGAAAATTGGCGTATTATAATAGTAATTTGATGATGAACTTGTACTATTTGTATTGCTACTTGATGATGCTGTTCCACTTACGCGTAATTTTTGACCTGGATAAATAAAGAAATTATTTAATCCATTTAAACGCATAATATTTTGATATGTAGTGTTATATTTCCAAGCGATGACTGATAATGAATCACCGTATCTAACAGTATAATAGCTTGAAGAACCAGATGAATTTGAACTACTTTGTGTATGGCTGCTTGAACTTGCTGTCCCTGAAACTGTTAATGTTTGACCTGGAAAAATTAAAAAGCTACGAAGTCCATTTAAATCCATAATGTGGCGATATGTTGTACCATATCGACTAGCAATTGATGATAAACTGTCTCCACTTTTTACAGTATATGTATTGCCTGAGTTACTACTATAAGAATGGGATGAACTAGAACCTGAAACTGTTAATACTTGATTTGGAAAAATAAGATTTGATGTCAAACCATTTAATGATTTTAATTTAGCTATTGAAATGCCATAGCGATTTGAAATAGACCATAATGATTCTCCACTTTTTACTGTATGTGTTGTTGCTGCTTCTGCTTGATGTGCAAATATTGTACTAAGTGCCCCAGTTCCAATAATTGCAGTTGCAAGAACTTTTTTATTCATAAATAAGCGCCTCCTTAATCTTATGCTTATCTTTGGCATGTCCCATGTCAATTGTTGTATTTAACGCTTAGTCTTATTACGTTAATTCTAGTGCTTCAGCTTTAATATTTTCCGCTCAAGTAGTCTACTTATATAAATTAATATATTTTACTATAATATTCCATTTCAATTTGATTACATAATGATGAAATTTTAGTGCAATGCTTATAAAATTAAAACTTTATAAAAAATGATTTCTTTAGTCTAAATATTGCATAACGCAAATAAGAATCTTTTTAAATATGATTATATTTAAACAAAATTTATTATACTATTGAAAATGCTATAAAAAAGAGCGAGACAGAATTCACTTTTGAATTCATTGTCCCACTCCGAGAGTCAAAATAAGCTTAATATATGCGTATTTTTATTTTATTCATTCATCGACAATACATTTCAAATGCCTAAAAATACAATTTATATACTACACTCTTTTAAGTTATTATTTTAAGCTATCTTCAATATCTTTAATTTCTTTTCGAGATAAATTAACTGCTTTTTCACCATCTTTAGTGTCTTTTTTCAATGCCTCTTGTGCTTCTTTACTATGATATAAATCTACAATCTTTTTGTATGTTTTATTATCTTTATCTTTTGAATTAACAGCAATTAAATTAATGTATGGTTTAACTGCATCTGAAGTAGAACTTTCTAAATAAATGGGATCTTTCTTAGCATCTAAACCTGCTTTTGTTGCTACACCATTATTGATAACTGAAATATCAACATCATCTAATGCACGTGCAGTTTGTTGAGCATCTACTTCTTTAATTTTTAAATGTTTAGGGTTGTCTTTGATATCTTTTGTTGTACCACTTAAACCAAAGTTATCTTTTAGTTTAATAAGTCCTGCTGATTCTAATAATTTTAATGCACGTGCTTGGTTAGAAACATCATTTGGAATCATCACTTGTGCGCCATCTTTAATATCTTTAATATCTTTTACTTTTTTAGAATAGATACCTAAAGGTGCTAATACTGTTGTACTAATTGCTTCGATTTTTGCATCTTTATGTGCTTTTTTATATTCATTTAAGAAAGCAAAGTGTTGGAACGCATTCATATCGATATCTCCATCACTTAATGCTTTATTAGGTACGTTATAATCAGAAAAGTGTTTGATTTCTAAATCAATATCATCTTTTTTTGCTAATTCCTTTACTTTTTCCCAAGCAGCAGTATCGTTTGACGCTACACCTACTGTGACTTTCTTACTATTTCCTCCGCCTGAACATGCTGCAAGGACAATAATAGACGCTAATAATAAACCAATTATTCTCTTCATTAAAAAATGCCTCCCTATATAAAAATAATTTATTTAAATAACTAATTTCTACGAATTATTCTAGAAATAAAGTTACCTAATGACTGAATAATTTGTACTATAATAACTAAAACTACTACTGTAATAATAATGACCAAGGTGTCGAAGCGTTGGTAACCATAAACAAGAGCTAAGTCACCAATACCGCCACCACCTACTGCACCAGCCATAGCTGTACTACCAATTAAACCAATAATCGCTGTAGTTATAGCTAATACAAGTGAACCTAATGCTTCAGGTAATAAAAAGTGACGAATAATTTGAAATGGTGATGCCCCCATAGCTTTTGCTGCTTCAATAATTCCATCATCTACTTCTAAAAGTGAGTTTTCTACTAAGCGCGCAATATATGGTGCTACATATATTGTAAGCGGTACAATTGCAGCTGTTGTTCCGATTGAAGTACCTACAACTAATTTAGTAAAGGGTACAATTGCAATTAATAAAATGATAAATGGGATAGATCTTAAAATATTAATAATCGGATTAAGAATTTGATGAATAACTACATTAGGCCAGATTCCATGTTTTCGAGTGACCACAAGTAAAATACCTAATGGAATACCAATCAATGCGCCAATAATTAATGATACTGTCACCATATAAAGGGTTTCATACAATGCTTGCATTAATTGAGATGAATCTATGCTTGAACCAAACATTTAACGCACCTCCTCATATTGAATGTGTCGCTCATTAAAATACGATTCTACTGCATGACGACTAAATTGTGTATCGTGTTCAAAACGTAACCATAAATAACAAATAGTTTCATCTTGAATATCTGACATAGATGAGAATAGAATATTTACATTAAAACTATATTGGTGTATTAACTCGTTCATTAACGGATAATCAATTTGCTTTTTATCTAAGAAAAGTTTGTAATCTGTATAATGATCATCTTCTCTTTCGAATGAGGCACGTAATGCTTTAGAAGGCTCTGTATTAATAACTGTTGACACAAAATTTTGTGCCGTTTTCGTTTTAGGATGACTAAACACATCTTTCACTGTACCGATTTCTACAACTTCCCCTTGTTCCATTACAGCTACACGATTACATATCTTTTGAATCACACTCATTTCGTGAGTAATCATCATAATCGTAACCCCAAATGTTTTATTTACATTTTTAAGTAATTGAAGAATAGAGTTTGTTGTCGCAGGGTCTAATGCACTTGTCGCCTCATCACACAGCAATATTTTAGGATTTGTTACAAGTGCTCTTGCAATTGCTACACGTTGTTTTTGTCCTCCGGAAAGTTCATCTGGAAATTGATTTTTCTTATCTGCAAGTCCCACAAATTCTAGCATTTCTTCAACTTTTTCTTTAATTTCAGAATTATTTTTGTGACTAAGTATCAATGGCATTGCTACATTTTTAAAAACTGTTTTAGAATTTAAAAGATTAAAGTGTTGGAAAATCATTCCTATATCTTTTTTTACGTTGCGAAGTTCTTTTTCACTATATGTATTAATATCATGTCCATCTACAATAACATGACCCTCTGTAGCTTGTTCTAATTGGTTAACTAAACGTACTAGTGTACTTTTACCAGCACCACTATAACCAATCACACCAAACACATCACGCGCATCAATTTTAAAAGAAACATCTTTTAAAGCATGTATGGTTTCTCGTTTCTTTCGAAATACTTTATTTACACCCTGAAATTCAATCACTATGTTCACCCTTATCTAATTCTGATTAAATTCGTATGATATGAAGTATAGGCAAAAGTTGAGGATGCGTCAATATAGTTTTTTTAAAAATTGGAAATTTCAGATATTTTTTAGTATTGAATTACTCTTTTAGTTCCAATATCACAATAAAAATACAAGAGTACAATAAACATCGTTTCAAATTCTATTGCACTCTTGCATTAATACTTTCACTATATTCTATTTATTTAGCGTATCTATCGCTTGTTTTAAATCTTGTACTAAATCTTCAGTATCTTCAATACCAATCGATAATCGAACTAAACCATCTGTAATTCCTTCTTTAGCTCGAACATCTGCTGGAATAGACGCATGTGTCATCAAAGCAGGTACAGAAATCAAGCTTTCTACCGCACCTAAGCTTTCAGCAAGTGTGAAATATTGTGTTTCACGAATTAATTGTTTAGCTGCCTCTGTATCTTTAACTTCAAATGCAACAACGCCAGTATGACCACTTGCTTGAGCGATATGAATATCATGATTAAGATGACTTTCAATACTAGGATGGAACACTTGTTGTACTGATGGATGCTCTTGTAACATCTTCACAATACCTTCTACGTTACGATTAATTTGTTCCATACGTAACCCTAGTGTTTTAATTCCTCGAATTAATAAATAACTATCTTGTGGTCCTAGTACACCACCTGTAGAGTTAGAAATAAATGCTAAGCGTTCGGCTAATTCATCATTAAATGTAGCGACTAAACCTGCAACAACATCACTGTGTCCACCAATATATTTTGTTGCTGAATGTAATACAATATCGATTCCAAAATCTAACGGATTTTGATAGTACGGTGTCATAAATGTGTTATCGACTACAGAAATGAGATGATTTTCTTTCGCAATTTCTGCTGCACGTCGAATATCTGTCACACGTAATAAAGGATTAGACGGCGTTTCGATATATAACATTTTTGTTTCAGATTTAATATAATCTTTGACGTTTTCAATATTTGTAGTATCGACAAAATCCACGTCAATACCAAATCGAGTGAAAACTTTTGTTAAGGCACGATATGTTCCGCCATACACATCAGAATTTAATATTAAATGATCGCCTTTATCTAATAACATAATAACAGCACTAATTGCAGCCATACCTGAACCAAATGCAAAACCATGTTTACCATTTTCTAAATTCGCAATGACACTTTCAATAGATGTACGCGTTGGGTTTGCTGTACGTGAATATTCATAACCTTGTCTTAAATCACCAATCTCATCTTGTAAGTAAGTACTCGTTTGATAAATAGGTGTGGTTACTGCTCCAGTAAAATCATCTGTCGTATGTCCACCATGAATCATTTGTGTTTTTTTCTTCATTATTATTCTCCTTTATATTCAAATATTTTTTTTGACATATAACGATCACTACTATCTGGAAAAATCGTTACAATAATACCTTTATCAATACGATTTTTAATATTTAAAGCACCTTGTAATGCTGCACCAGATGAGCTACCAACAAGTAGTCCTTCTTGTCTGGCTAATCGCTTTACATTTTCAAATCCTTGTTTATCACTTACTGTAATAATATCATCAACTACAGATTCTTCTAAAAATACTGGCCATTTTTCAGAACCAATACCTTCAATATCATGTGAATGAGGTTCGCCACCATTCAATACTGAGCCCTCAGGTTCAACAATAACGTTTTTAACATTAAATTGTTGTAAATGCTTAGCTACACCAGTAAATGTTCCTCCAGATCCTGCACCAGCTACAAAATAATCAATATGTGGTAATGCATCTGTTATTTCTCTTCCAAGTGTATGAGTATAGGCCGCTGGATTGTGTTCAGTTTCAAACTGATTCATATATACTGCATTATATTTATCAGCATAATAACGTGCTTCTTGTTGCGCACCAATCATACCTTTAGCTTTAGGTGTTCGTTTTATCTCAGCACCTAATACTCGCATAATTGAAATTTTTTCTTCTGAAAATCCTTCTGGCGCAAAAATCACACATTTTAATTGATAACGATTAGCGGCCATTGCTAATCCAATTCCTGTATTACCAGCTGTAGCTTCAACGATTGTATCACCTTTTTTAATACGTTTTTCTTTTAGCGCAATTTCTACAAGATATTTTCCTAGTCGATCTTTAATGCTTCCACCAGGATTAAACTGTTCTAACTTCGCATAAATTTGAACGTGATCATCGCTAAAACTTTCTAATAATACTAGTGGTGTTTGCCCTATTAAATCATACGTAATCATATCATTCGTTCAATACATTCATACAATGTTTGAACATACCTACTTTCTATAAACATATTCATTTCCAATATTTAATTGTATATCTTACTTGACCGCTATGAATTATACGCTAACTTACATCTTATTGCAAAAAGCTAGATTTTTTATGTAAAATGTATATGGTTATCGCTTTTAAAATACTCATGTTACGATAAAAAGTGAAATATTGGGAATGAATTGAATTATACGATGAATGAACGCATAAAGGAGAATCGATGATGACATCAAAAACTGACTTATCTTTAGCTGTCTTCACTCAAGAACAATATAAAAGTTTAAATTATAAAAATAGTACATTTAGAAACTCAATGTATGATGAAATCGAAGTAAATAAAAGTCACTTTAAACATTGTGATTTTAGTGAAGGTATTTTTAAGAATGTGAGTACTATTTCAAATTCAAAAATAATCAATTGCAATTTTAATAAAAGTATTTTTGAAAATGTAAATTTCTTTAAAACTATTATTAGTAAATCAAATTTGAGCGTTACCTCATTTGATGAAAATAACTTTAATACATCAACGATTGAACATTCTATTTTCAAAAATAGTAATATACGAAATGTAACATTTAATAATGTTATGTTTAAAAAAGTGATTTTTCAAAATGTCACTATGGATTTGTGTCATTTTGAAAATGTAAAAATGAAGGATTGTGTATTTAAAAATGTCACTATTAATAATTCTTCAATTCCTGAAAAAATATTAAAAGAGTTACGCAAACAAGACGTTACATTTGAAAACATGTAATCTAATTATCAATATAAAAAACAGAGTACAGAACACTTCATGTTCTAGACTCTGTTTTTTATTTTTTAAAATAATTGAACAATAAAAACTAAAATAATAATAACTGGCATAACAAATTTAATTAAAATATACCATGGAGCAAAAAGTTTAAATTTATCTTTTCCAAAACTTTCTTTTAAAGCTTGTTTATCTAATAATTGACCTACAACTAATGTGGTTCCTAATGCTCCTAATGGCATTAAGATATTAGACACAATAAAATCCATATTATCAAAAACTGTACCCGCACCAAACTTAATGCCACTTAAACTGCTAAATGATAGGGTTGCTGGGATACTAATAATAAATACCAATATACTCGCAATGACTGACACATTTTTTCGTTTTGTATTATCATTTTTAGTGAAATTTGAGACATTTAATTCTAGTAAAGAAATAGAAGACGTTAATGCTGCAAATAAAAATAGAATTAAGAAAATAAAATAAAATACAATACCAAATCTCATTTGATCAAATACTAATGGCAACACTTTAAATAATAGTCCTGGTCCTTCTTGAGGTGCATAACCAAATGTTTTTAAAGCTGGAAATATTGCAAGTCCAGCTAATACTGAAACTATAATATTCATAATAACAATTGAAATAGCGGAAGATTTAATAGTCATTTCCTTAGGTGCATAACTCGCATACGTAATCATACCTGTGGTTCCTAATGATAATGTAAAGAACGATTGACCTAACGCAAATAAGACTCCTTTGATTGAAATATCTTCTATTCTTGGTTGTAATATATAGCGAACACCCTCTAACGCTCCATCTAATGTCAATGATTTAGCAACAACAATAATTAAAAAAATAAATAATAAGGGCATCATGATTTTAGAAGCTTTCTCTAAACCTTTTTCTACACCTAACATAACGATAACCATCGTTAAAAGAATAAAAATACCTTGTCCCAAAACAGTTAACCATGGGTTACCAATTATTTTTTCAAAATTAATTTGGGTTAATGACGTGTGCTCAATAAACAATAATTTTAAAAGCACATTCCCAATATATATAACAATCCATCCTCCGATAACACTATAAAAGCCGAATAAAATAAAAACAGCTAAATTTCCATTCCATCCAATAATATTTAACCATTTTTTTCCTGTTAATTTATTATATATCTGAGTTGTATAAGTACGTCCCATTTTTCCTACCGTAAATTCCATAATCAGTAGTGGTAGCCCTACAAAAATAGTAAATATTAAAAATAAAAATAAAAATGCGCCGCCCCCATAAATACCAGCCATATATGGAAACTTCCACATTGCTCCTAACCCTATAGCAGAACCAGCACTTGCTAGGATAAATCCAGTTGAGGTTTTCCATTGTGATTGATTACTCATTTTTCTATCTCCCTTTAACGCGTTAAAGTGTGTATGTAATTAAGTTCTACTCTAACATGTCTGACCAAATAGTGCAATATGCATAAAAATGAGTATTAAAAAAAGATAAGAATAGATGCAGATTACATGTCTAAACTATTCTTATCACTTAAACTTGCTTTTTAATTTATTTTTCAAAATCATACATTATTGATTGACCCTCATCTACTTCTCGAATATTTAAACTTTCAATATGATCAACATTAATATAGTAAACTTGCGAGCCATCTTTTAAAAATAAATATGCTAATTCATCAAACTCGTCAATAATACGCTGTACACATGTGTCGTAGTCTGGACCATGTTGGAATGTTTTAAATTCTTTATACGTATTTCCAGACATCGTTGTATATACCAATAGAAATGTACGTTTCATCATATTACTCCTTTATTCAGATTTGAAAAAAGTTACAACTTGAGCTATAACATCTTCATGCCCTTCTCCGTAAGTCATTAAATGACGACTTAATGGATGACATGTTAAATCTTTGTCATCACTGCCAATATGCTTAAAAATGTAATGTGCGCTATTTTGATAAAAGGCATCATCATTACCTCCATACAGAATACGAGCCGGAGCATGTATACGTTCTAATTCATTAGAAATCGTCGCAATAAAAGCTTTAAATTCTGTAATATACGGTTGATAACATTGAATCGTCTCAAGTTGTTGCTTTGACGTAACTTCATCAAATTTTAATAGTTGATTCATCCGTTGGCCATAACGTTCCATACGCCAAGCAATACTTTTTTCTTCTTTTTCACTTGGTGCAGACATCACTGCTATTTTAGAGATATCGAATAATTCCGCCAACTTTAATGTAAATAGTCCACCTAATGAGATACCAGTTACATAAATAGTGTCAAACCCTTTATTTTTTAAAAATTGATACCCTTCTAATACATCTTTCCACCAATCCTGAATCGTAAATTGAGTAAATTGATCCAAAGGTAAACCGTGTCCATGATAATTTGGTGCAAAGCATGTGAAATTTTCTTCATTTAGTGTCATAGCCAATGGTTTCACATCACGAACAGTTCCTGTAAATGAGTGAAGTAATAATATTGCTTCTTTTCTTGAACCATTTAAATAAATTGGCTTTGGTGATTTGATTTTCATAGTATTCTCCCCTTTTTAAAATACTTATGTTTATAAACTTTTAAGATTTACTTATTTACTAATTTAATATTAAAGAATGGTAACGTCATTAAAAATAAAGCAATCCAAAGCATTCCTAATGAAAGCCCACCAACAACATCAGTTACATAGTGAGCGTGGAAATATAATCGACAACTCAATACACCTATCCAAAACATTACCACAACGATAGCAATACTACATTGCATCACTTTGTTTTTAATTAGTGGAATAACAACAAACAATATAGCTAAAGCAAATAATGTACTAGCATTCGAATGACCACTTGGAAATGAAAATCCTTGATCTACTAAAAGATGGTTATACGGACGTGGACGAGCTATTAATTGTTTAATTAAAAAATTAAGACAAGTTCCTGTGTAAATCGTAACTAATAACCACAATGAAAGTTTAAAATTTTTAAAGAGTAAGATTAGTGCTAAAAATAACGTTATGTAGAGAATGGATTTTACTTCCCCAAAGTTAGCACAAAATGTCATGATTACATGCCAAATTGTACCGTCATAGTACCTACTTGGTTCACCAAAATGGTTAGTCAACCAATGTAATGAATTTAAATCTAATTTTTTCACTAGTGTCGTATGATGAACGACATTCAAAGCCGTTGTTATAAAAATAATTAATCCAATAACAAATATAAAAATGGTTTTGGTTGGTGATACTTCTAATCTATCTTTCATACATTCTTATCCTTTATTACCTTTGATTCTAATATTTTATGAAAATCTTTCAAATGATGTATTTGTTCTCCATATTCATTAAAGTTTGAAAATGATAACCATCTATTAAAGGTTTCTTCAATTTCAAGATATTCATAATCCATCATTGAAAACTATGCTGTATCATGATTTCGTCCTTTATATATATTAGATTATCGAAATATGCCTTCAAATTTAAATCCTAAACGTTCAGCCACATGTTTAGACGATAAATTTAAGTTATCACATTTCCATTCATAGCGTCGATAACCCAAAGTCTCAAATACATACTTTACTAATATATATTGTATATTCGTAACAACACGCGTATGTTTCAAAGCGTTAGAATAAAGCACATTTCCTACTTCAATTGTTCCATGTAAAGAATTAATTCACATTAAAGCTAATAAACCTAATGATTTTCGAGTTTGATATCTTGAATAACAAAGAAGTACTTTTCTTTATTAGCAATAAGTTCTCCTACATACGCCGTAAAGCTTCCTTTATCATAAAACGGCCCACCATAAAGATACGTCCAGTTAGCCTCTGAAGATGTATCACACAATGCATTATATAAATCATCAATATGTTAACTACTTAACTTAATTAATTGATTGTATCGTTCTTTTATACACCTAACATCTGGATATTTGGGTACGTGTTAATGAGTAAGATTTTCTCCAATTGGCTGATTAAATTGATTCGTTCGCATCTCTATCCTCCCCTTTGATGTTAGTTTGATTTTACATTAAATTATAAAAATTAGCTTGTAAAAAAAAGAGATTAGGAATAGTTTTATGCAAATCTTCCTAATCTCTTCTCATATTTATAACATTTTATTTTATAGTAATTTTTCAAAGTCCTTATCTAATTTAAAAATAATAATACGTTCACCAGTAATTGTACTTAAATCACTATGGAAACTTTTAACTTCAATACCTGTAATTTCGAAAACAAGTTGCATTAAATCATCTTGCCCTGATTCTACCAGTTCTGATCGTGTACGTTTAATGTTAAGTAATCCTTCTTGTGTTTCACATACGCGATATTCCGCAGGCGTTAAAATCCCTTGTAAGTTGACGATAATCATATCTCGTAAGATATCTGTTTTTACCGACAACGAGCCTCGCCCGAGAAAATCTTTTTCCCATTGCGTAATTGCTTTACTAATTTCTGCCTCATACATACCTTTCGATTTCGTCATTGCTATAACAAATCTCCTAATGTTTAATTAACACTAGTGTATCATTTTTTAAATTAAAACCGAATATTTTACCAATCTTTAAAACTACCATTTTCATCAATGCTTGCAAGACGTAGCCATTGATGATCGACTTTTTGTTTAAATTTGATGTTATTATTAAGTAATCGTTGAATATAATGATCCGGTGCTTGAATAACCACTAACAAGCGAATCGGAGCATGATAAATTTTATTGTCTCCCGCCATCACAGACTGCCAAGGCAATCCAGCTAATAAATCACTTGAGTTCCCTTGCATAACACCAACGCCAGAGGTAACAGATTGTGTTGTTTTATTACCACTACCATAAAAATGTGGTGCCACTGTAGAAGCATAATATTGTAGATTAATCCATTGTGCAACAAGCGCCGGACCAGAAATAATTGTATTTAATAATTGACCATCGGAATCTTTCGCATAATCATAATTATGTAAAAATGCACGTCCTTCTAAATTACTACCTTCTGTAATACTTCGTTGCCCAATAATAAACTCTGCATTACGTGCTAAACCCCATTCTGGACGGATTTCGCTCCAATCATTTGCAAAGCGATGTGCTTCCGCGATTGGATTTTTCAATTCACTGTCGCTTAAACGAGGTAGTTGAGAAAGACGTTCTAAATTTGCATGGTAACTTACACGCGGCATTGCTTCTTCTAAAATATCAAATGCTTCCTTTGCTTCTGATGTTAACGAAGGAACATAAATCCATTCTAATTCATCAGTTGATGTTTTATGTTCCGCAGCAACAAAAACTGTCTCATCTGGAATATGAATGCCTTCTTTGGCTAATCCTTGACGTACTAAAGGTAAATTACACATCATGGCAAGTAATTTCGCATTAAATCCACTTGAAGCTCCTCCACAAGCACCACATTCTAATGATGCATGATAGGGGTTGTTGTTCGTTTCACTTCCATGCCCTCCAAGTACTACTAATGGCGCAAAATTTGTAGTTAAGTCCATTAGTTGTAATGCTTGTTTTGTAAAGGCAATTTGTTCTTCTTCAGTAAATCCAACAGGTAAATCACTATGTACATGAGTATCTCTATCAATCGTTAGTTTAGCATTCGGTTTTTTCAACCAGTTTTTAGTAAATTTATGAATAAATTGGCCTGTTTTTTTTGGCATTAATGTACTCGCAAGTGTATTTAAACTTAAAAATGGACCACTTAATTCTGGTAATAATAAACTAGGCAGCACATTATATTTCATTAATTTAAAAGTATAGAACATAGAAGTAATAGAATGTTGTTGTTGATTATACGTATTTAATGCATGTCGTTCTGCATATTCTTTAATTGTATATCCAGGAGATACCATCACTGGTAAAGAATCATGACTAAACTGTTCATCTAATGCTTTTTTACGTATAGGCAATCCAAAGAAGCCTGCAATTCCAATAGTTTCAAATGGTCCTTGATTTTCTAAATGACGACGAAATGGTTCAGAACGTACATCGATACAAAATGCAAGTTGAACTTTTATAGATTGTTTGTCACGTTTGACCGATTTATCGTAAATCATCTCAACTAGTTCACGTTCATGAGTTTCTTCCCAAGCTTCTAACCATAATTTCTTGAAGTACAATGGATTAAAATCATGCGCAAACTTCAAATGTTCAATTTGTTCCTCGATGGACATCGCAACCCATTCATCAATAGTCATTTCTCCATAATATAACCATTTACTCACAAGTTCTTTTATTCTTTTTTCAACATTTAAGACTGCCGGACGGCTCATTTTTTCAGTATCTAATAAAATACATTCCATCGTAAGACGTATTGCAAGATATTGAGTTAATAAGTCTTTTTCATGTTCATGTTTTTCAGCACGATAATACATCATACCTGCCCATCCTGGTAGCGATAAAAGATGTCCAGTTAAATAAAATTCGTATTCATCTTCAGCAATGTCTAAATGATTAAGTGCCATGACTAAAGCGTCATCATAATTGTGTGGTAACATTTTAATCATTTTGCGTTGTGTTTTAGTTAGCATTGGATCATATTTCGCTAAATGTAACCAAGCTATATAAAATCCTTCTTCTCGTTTAGGCATTGTCCAACTTGATTGAAAATTATCTAAATATAATTTTGACCACTTAATAATATGAGTATTTAATTCATCCATTAAAGATTCGCCTTTAGCGTTAAATGCATTTGCACTCTTTGAACGCGCATAAACAAACGACTCATTTTCAAATACTTTTTTTAGTTTCGAGACTTCTAATTTTAGATAGGCTTCTTTAGTGATTAAGTCTGTCGGAATATCTTTGATATTCATAGCATTTTTGCAGTACGTATCTACATGTATCTTAGGAATATCCGTGTTATAAGATTGAATAGCTTGCTTTACTTCTTCTTCAACGATATGTTTATCAATCTCACCATTTTCAAGCGCCGTCATTACAGAAGCATGACTTGGATATAGGTCAATATCACGCACATGTTTAAACCATTGAGCAACTTGATCAAATGTTTGATACTCAAGTTCTTCCCATGGATTACGTGCTGCAAAGATTGAAATTGGTGAAAGTGGCGTAATCACACGACGTGCAGATTGAACAACGTCTTCTATATTAATAGTCATGTAAATGTTCACCTCTTATAAATATTTCTTTAAATAATTTGGATGGCTTTCTACAGATTTAAATTTAGCTTCTCCAATTTTAATTAACCATAAGTAAACTTTAGCAAAGGCTGTAGATGTGCGATGGCGAGCGACCCAAATGCTAAAAATACTACCTATGACTAAAATCGCAATACTAATAATGATACTAATTAACGGTGGATGAGCAGGAGCCATATATACATGATTGAGTATGTTAACAAATACTTGATGAGTCACAATATAAACGATTGCAACAACTACAATCATTGAAATACCTATAAAGCGTCCCATTACTCCTTTGTTTAATGCCACAAGTTGATTCCACGATACAGCGATAGACCAAGCCAAGATAAATGCACTAATTAGAATATATGGACTATGATCACTTATCATAAAAAACACTACTGCAATCATAATTGCAAGAGCTCTTCCCAATATCATCCATCCATATGATCGCTTAATATTAGGTGGTGTTGGTATATTAAAACGTCTGACAACTGATCCTGATTGTAAGAATAATGTGGCTTTAAATACACCATGTAGTATTAAATGGATAATCGCAGCTGAATAAACACCCATCGCACATTGAACGAGCATAAACCCCATTTGACTCATCGTTGATCCAACAAGTTGTCGTTTATAATCAACGTGCACTAAACTGATGCCTGAACCAATCAATACTGAAATGCTAGAAATAATTAATAATATTGTTAGAGCAATAGAATTATCAAATACTGGTGAAAAACGCGTTAAAATAATACCACCCGCATTAACTATACCGGCATGCATAATAGCTGATACAGGTGTAGGCGCAACAACCGATTCAATTAACCAACTCTGAAATGGATATTGAGCGGCTGGAATAATAACAGCAACGACAAGCACCAAATCAATAGTCAATTTTAGACCATAATTTAGAGCATAGTCATAGTTTTGGGAAGGATCAATTGTCCATTCTCCTGTTCCTATGTATAGCAAAATAACCGCAAGTAATAGCGCTAACCAACCAATAACAAACGAACGTGCAGAAACTTTTGCTGCCTCCGCTGGAACTTTCCACGTTTTATTCAATCTAATTAGTTGAGTTAAACAAAATAAGGTTAATCCCCAGCATAAAGTCATTAAACGCAAGTCATTACTTAACCATCCTAGTGAAGCAAAAACAGTTGTAAACGTATATAAAGGAAAATACTTACGATAATTGTGATCTCCTAATAAATAACGCGTTGAGAACTTTTGAATAATAAAACCTAACGCTAAAACAAAAGCACCAACTAACCAAGCAAATTTATCTAATGCAAATATACCAATAATTTCTCTTTCGTTTATAGTCACTAACCCTACGATACCTACAATAACTGGTAATAGAAGCAAAGCTAAGTGAAATCGTATGTATTTAACCGGAACTGAGGGAATTAAAAATACTAATCCACTTAACGCTGCAATAATAAGCGTTATAAAAAATAATATAAGTAAACTACTCATACTTAACATTATGATTCCTCCACTTTCGAACTGTAACTTATATACAACTATTGCTTATAATATAATAAAACACCTACAATAGTTTAGTTTTATCCTATTAAAAAGGACGACTATCTATTGTAGGCTTCTTTTATGCTCATTCAATATATTTATTAATGCTCTTTAAGCAACCTATAATTTAGATTTAAGTACATCTGTCTTATCCTTCAATTAAACAATAAAGTAACTATACTTTTTGTCTCATTGCTTGATATAAACCGATGTATAATTTAATGTACATTAAATACAATATATGAAAATATCAACTAAAAGTCAAATCTCTAATATAAGAGATAATAGTCATATCACTTCAACTGTCATTTTTATATCAGTTTTGATAAGATAATCTATCAAAATGTATTATAAATTCAGTCTTTACTTACTAATATATAAAAAGAGTTTGAGACGATAATGTATGTCCCAAACTCTCGTGGATAAAATGAATTTACTTCATTACTTATAAAATAACATACTTCTCTCAATATTCATGTAACAATTCTGTGAAAACGCTTAATTTTTTTTGTATATTTCTTTATATTTTATTTGATTTTTTTGAATATCACATTTTTTATTTTAATACTAAATCAGTCTTTGTACTGATAACTTTAGTGCTTTAACAAGTTAAACTAGATTAAAATAAAGAAAGGTATAATGCTTATGCAAAATAAACAATATACATTAACCATTCCATTTATAATAAGTACTATCATTTTTTAACAACTATTTTTTCCATTTTTACTAAGTCGTTATGGACACATATATTAGATCTACAGTCATTCCAGTGGTTCTTAAACACGTTTGGTGAACCAAAAATGAATTTTAAAGGTAATTGGTTCAATGACTTTATGACATTTTTAACATCATATGAAGATATTGCAACCTTTATTATCCTTACGCTTGTCATCGCAGCTATCGCTTTAATTAAGCGACGCTTATTATTAGCAATATGGTTGCCCGCAACAGTAGCTTCAACAGGTATTGTAGGTATTGCAATAAAAGACATTGTTCATCGTTCAAGACCTTATGATCACTTAGCCATCGATACAGGATTTTCATTTCCAAGCGGACATTCTCTAACAAGTACGATTGTTATTTTCGTTCTTATTTTTGTCCTTATCCCTAAAATAAGAAATATTTGGATAAAATGCTTATTAAATATAGGGTTAATGGTAATATGGTTAGGTATTTTATTTTCAAGATTATATTTCCATGCTCATTGTAGTTGGCGGTGTACTCTTTAGTTTTTCATGGTTATTAATGTCAATGATGGTTTATCAATATGTTCTTCAAAAAGTAAACCATAGATCCTCATTACAACAAAGACGACCATCATTTCAATCAAAAAAATATCATAAACGTTTAAATCATTGAATTTAATAAAAAAAGCGAGCATTTCTCACGAAAATACTCGCTTTTTTTATGGGCTACTCCCATTCTATAGTGCTTGGTGGCTTAGAAGTAATGTCATAGACCACGCGGTTTACGTGATCTACTTCATTAACAATACGACTTGAAATTTTTTGTAACACTTCCCAATCGATACGTGCAAAATCACTTGTCATACCATCAATTGATGTTACAGCACGAATACCTACTGTATGGTCATACGTACGATAGTCACCCATAACACCTACAGATTGAATACCTGGCAGTACTGTGAAGTATTGCCAAATCTCTCTTTCAAGACCTTCTTCTCGAATTACTTCACGTAAAATTGCATCAGATTCACGAACGATTTCTAATTTATCTTCAGTAATTTCACCTAACACACGAATACCTAAACCAGGACCTGGGAATGGTTGTCTCCATACTAAATGCTCAGGGATACCTAATTCAATACCTAATGCACGAACTTCATCTTTAAATAATGTATTAATAGGTTCAATCAATTCAAATTCCATATCTTCAGGTAATCCACCTACATTATGGTGGGATTTAATTGTTTGTGCTGTCTTCGTGCCTGATTCAATCACGTCTGTATAAAGTGTACCTTGTGCTAAGAAATCAACATCTGTCAATTTAGCCGCTTCATCGTCAAATACATATACAAATTCATTACCAATAATTTTACGTTTTCTTTCTGGATCAGATACGCCTTTTAGTTTTTCCATAAAACGTTCTTTGGCATTGACACGAATAATGTTCATATCAAAGCCTTCACCGAATTGTTCCATTACCATGTCTCCTTCGCCTTTACGAAGTAAACCGTGGTCTACAAAAATACATGTTAATTGGTCTCCGATGGCCTTATGCAATAATACTGCAACAACTGATGAATCTACACCACCGCTCATTGCACATAATACTTTGCGATTGCCTACACGTTCACGAATTTTTTCAATTTCAATTTCAATGAAGTTTTCCATTGTCCATTCACCTGTACAATTACATACACGACGAACGAAGTTTCTTAATAAATCATTACCATATTCTGTGTGACGTACTTCTGGGTGGAATTGTACGCCATAAATACGACGTTTTTTATCTTCGATAGCAGCATAACTTGTGCTTGGACTATCAGCAATAACTTCAAAACCTTCAGGAATTTCAATAACTTTATCTGAATGACTCATCCACACTGTTTGTTCTTCTGGTAAACCAAAGAATAATTCATCAGATTTTGCTTTAATAATTGCTTTACCATATTCACGTTCATTTGCACGTTCAACTTTGCCACCTAATAGTTTTGTTGTAAGTTGCATACCGTAACAAATACCTAATACTGGAATACCTAAATTATAAATCTCAGGATCAATAGTAAATGAATCTTCTTCATAAACTGAGTTTGGACCTCCTGAAAGAATAATACCTTTAGGATTCATACGTTTAATTTCATCGATAGAAATTTCATGATCGTGTAATTCACTGTAAACGCCCATTTCACGAATACGACGTGTAATTAACTGGTTATATTGACTACCGAAATCTAAGACAAGAATTAATTCTTGTTCTTTAGCCATTTCCATAATAGTAAATCTCCTTTAAATTTAATTTATGTAAACAATAGAAAGACGCTTTTCATACTTATAGAGACAACAAATATTTTCAATCTCTACAAACATTTTATAGAAAAGCGTACTTTCTTAATTGAATCGCTTCTTGCTCACTTTACATTAAAATGAATAATTTGGTGATTCTTTAGTAATTTGTACGTTATGTGGATGACTCTCAGCTAAACCTGCAGGGCCCATACGTGTAAATTGTGCTTCTTCACGTAATACTTTTAAATTTGGTGAACCAGTATAACCCATACCAGCTCTTACTCCCCCCATAAGTTGATAAATTGTATCTTGTAAAGGTCCTTTATATGCTGTACGTCCTTCAATACCTTCTGGAACAAATTTTCTAGGAGATTTATCTTCTTGGAAGTAACGATCATTTGAACCTTTTTCCATTGCTCCAAGAGAACCCATTCCACGGTATACTTTATATTGTCTACCTTGGAAGACTTCAGTAGCACCTGGGCTTTCTTCAGTACCAGCTAATAAGCTACCTAACATAACAGCATGACCACCAGCCGCTAATGCTTTAATAATATCACCAGAGAACTTAATACCACCATCCGCAATAATCGCTTTACCATGTTTACGTGCTTCAGTAGCACAATCATAAACTGCAGTAATTTGTGGGACACCTACACCTGCAACAACACGTGTTGTACAAATTGACCCAGGACCGATACCTACTTTAACCACATCTGCACCTGCTTCAAATAAAGCACGTGTGGCTTCAGCAGTTGCAACATTTCCTGCAATAATTGTAAGTTCAGGATATTTATCTTTCATTCTTTTAACTTGATTGATAACACCTTTAGAATGTCCATGAGCTGTATCAATAATTAGTGCATCTACGCCTGCTTCTACGAGTTTTTGTGCACGAATTTCTGTGTCTTTAGATGTGCCAATAGCGGCAGCTACAAGTAAACGACCATGCTCATCTTTCGCTGCATGAGGGAATTCAAGTACTTTTTCTATATCTTTAATTGTGATAAGGCCTTCTAAACGACCATTTTCTACTAACGGTAATTTTTCAATTTTATGTTCTTGAAGAATTGCTTCCGCCTCATCTAATGTTGTACCAACTGGAGCTGTAATTAAATTTTCTTTAGTCATTACATCTGAAATTTTAATCGAGAAATCTTCAATAAAACGTAAGTCACGATTTGTAATAATACCAACGAGTGCTCTTGATTCTTTATCTTTTACAATAGGTACACCTGAAATACGATATTTACCCATTAATGCTTCTGCTTCATAAACACTTTCATCTGGTGTTAAGAAGAACGGATTCGTAATAACACCACTTTCTGAACGTTTTACTTTTTGTACTTCATCAGCTTGCTCTTCAATGCCCATATTTTTATGAATAACACCTAAACCACCTTGACGTGCCATGGCAATAGCCATTTTAGATTCAGTTACTGTATCCATACCAGCAGAGATAACTGGAATATTTAATTTAATTTTATCTGATAATTCTACGCTTAAATCAACATCACTTGGTAATACGTCAGATGCAGCTGGAATTAACAAAACATCGTCAAAAGTTAATGATTCTTTAGCAAACTTATTTTCCCACATTTATAATACAGCCTCCATTTTTTATATAGTTAGTCTTATTATTTCACATTTTCGTCGTTTTGTTTATACTTTAGACCATTAAAAAAGAAATTAAGAATAATAGCAGAGATTGCTCCTAAAACAATGCCATTTTGAGTTAACCAAGCGAATTGTTCACCTAAAGCTTTAAATGCTTGAGGTACAGCGCTAATTCCTGTACCAAGTCCAACTGATACAGCAATAATCAATAAATTATTTTGATTCTTAAAGTCAATATTTCCTAAAATACTTACCCCATATGCCATTACCATACCAAACATTGCAATCATTGCGCCGCCTAATACAGGTAAAGGAATGATATTAGCTAGAGCACCTAATTTAGGTATGCAACCACATATTAAAAGTAAGACAACCATACCATATATAATTTTATTTTTCTTAGCTCCAGAAAGTGAGACAAGCCCTACGTTTTGCGAGTAGGCAGTATAAGGGAAAGAATTAAAAATTGACCCTAAAATGATAGCTAGACCTTCCGCAGTGTAACCCTTACGAAAGTCTTTACGTTCAAGCTTACGACCAGTAATTTCACTTAATGCATGATACACACCTGTCGATTCGATTAAGCTCACAATTGCTACAATAGTGAATACTAAAGTTGCACCAACATCAAAGCCAAATCCCGAAAATCGGAATGGGCGTGGCATACCAAACCAATGTGCATCACCAACTTGGCTAATATTAACTAATCCAAATAGGCTAGCCAATATAGTACCCACAACTAGACCAATTAAGATTGCAATAGATTTTAAGAAACCTGTCGTAAAACGTTGTAATAACAGAATAACAACAAGCGTTATCCCACCTAAAATTAAATTCTTAGGATTACCATAGTCTTTAGCGCCTTGTCCACCAGCGAGATAATTCATAGCTACAGGCATTAAGTTAATACCAATAATTGTAACTACACTACCTGTAACAACTGGAGGGAAGAATTTCACTAAATAAGAAAAGAAAGGTGCAATCGCAACAACTAAAATACCTGATAAGAATAATGATCCATATAATATATCTAAACCTTTAGTTTGACCTATTAAAATCATAGGTGCTACTGCAGTAAAAGTACATCCTAATACGATAGGCAACCCTGTACCAGTTATCTTATTTGCTTGTAAAAATGTTGCAATCCCACACATAAAAATGTCTACTGTAACTAAATAAGCAATCTCTTCAGGTGAAAATTTTAAACTTGTTCCTACAATGATAGGTACTAGAATGGCACCTGCATACATTGCTAATAAATGTTGCAAACTTAAAATTAAATTTTTCATTCGTCTTCCCCTAATAAAGTTACTTTATTCCCTTTTAAGGAAGCAACTTTACATAAAGAAGATACCGTTAAACCTGCATCTTCTAATCTTTGTCTCCCATCTTGGAAACTTTTTTCTACAACGATACCTATTCCTACAGTTTCTGCTTTAGCTTGTTGAGCGATATCATACAAGCCTAGTGAAGCATCACCGTTCGCTAAGAAATCATCAATAATAAGTACTTTGTCTTCAGCACCTAAAAATTCTTCAGATACGATAACAGTACTTGTTTTATTTTTAGTAAATGAATGGATGTCAGTACTATAAAATCCATCTTTTAAAGTACTTGGCTTTGCTTTTTTTGCAAATAAGCATGGCACGTCGAAATGCAATGCGGCCATGATTGCAGGAGCAATCCCGGAAGCCTCAATTGTTAAAATTTTTGTAATACCTTTATTCTTAAATTGTTCATAAAATGTTTGACCCACTTCATACATTAACTTGGCATCAATTTGATGATTTAGGAATCCATCAACTTTTAATATTTTTTCATCAATAACTACGCCGTCTTCCTTGACCTTTTGTTCGAGCGCTTCCACTTCAAAACCTCCTAAATTTTATATAAAAAAACCCGAAACTCTTTTATAGTTTCAGGATCTATAAGTGAACAAGTACGATACACTTTCATTTGTAACTTAGAAGTAAATAAATTAGGTTTGTATATGATAAACAATACTTTACATTATACAAATAATGTATGGCACAAGACCTCTTAGACAACCCTCAGACTATTCATTAACTTCCTTACTTTTGTACTTGGACTCATAGTCGCGTTGTTTATGGCAACACGGTAGAAACTTCTAAAGCCATATTCTTCAGATTATATGAGCAATATAAATTATTTAATGATAATAGCAAATTTTAAACTTATTTTCAATAACAGTAGGAGAGATTATCCTTGTATTCATGCTATTTATAAATGTAAGCGTTTAACAAATGTATTTGTAAAACTCATATTTTTAATTATATAATAAGTATAAATACGTTTTATATCTTTTCATTAGGGTATAATTACTTAAAAGTAGTATGAAACGATGGAGGACGATGAATATGCCAGATATTACAGTTCTAGATAATGAAAATCAAATTTACAATGTAATTGAAAAGAAAAAAGCAGAAGGATATTCAGAAAATGAATTATTTGTTATTAGTAAATCTAAATTACATTCAGACGATTTACATAACTCTCAAGCGACTCTCTTAGCTACAAGCGGTTCGTTCAGTGATCGTATGTCACGCTTATTAACTGGTGAGGATGGTGAAGAAGCTGTATTAAACAACTTTAAATTATCTGATAGCCAAACAGAACAATATAAAAAAGATGTGCTTGATGGCAAAATTTTAGTAGTTGCTAGAAAAGACTCTTCTTCACATAACGAAGTTGAAAAGAACAATTCAGCTTATGAGGAAGTTGATATTACTCATTACGCTAATGAGTCTAATGGTCCAAAATCTTAAAACACACGTTAAACTAATCATTATATTTAATAATGTCGATTGTTAACTAAAAATACTTTTTAAACATTAACAATCAAAATAAATATATACTTCTTTCAAAGTAAAGTGTTAGTCATTTATAACTTTGAAAGAAGTTTTTTAATATATTTTGAATTATGATGTGCTACTTTACAAATGTGCTATACTTAAAAAAATAATTGCGGGAGAGTCACTATGAAATTTCACACTATTCATTCTTTAGAAGATGCATTTTATCAAAAGGCCGTCGATTTTTATAATAAACAATTAGATGTTGATTTTTTTGAAGACAGTGCTATCACAAAACGTTCCTTACAAAATAATAAAACAGAAAATGACTACGTTTTTATTGTTGGTGTTGAGAATGAAGATATTATCAGTTTAGCTTCAGCTCATTACGAAGCAACAACAAATTCTGCATTTTTAGTCCATTTATTAACTGTATCTAATTCAAGCTATGAAGAAATAATATCTCAAACTTTAAATGAAGTTGAGACACAACTAAATGCATTATCTAACAAAGTGCATTCTAGAGATATTAACTTTTTAATGATTGAAGTCCCAAAATATAATAATATATTAGATAAGCAATTAATTAAACGACGTCATCATATCTTAATTAAAAATGAATTTGAACAACAACATGACATCGACTATTTTCATCCTAATTATACATTTGAAGAAACACCTATACCTACTGACTTATTTATCAAATCTAACATTGAACTTACAAAAGACATCTATCCTGCTAGTGTGAAATCTAATTATATTCTTAAATATGTATTTGCGAATGGAATTTCTAGAAATATTATATATCCCCTTTTAGAGAAAATGAATTTACGTTTACCCTTATAGAATACTTGAAAAGAGCGATTTAAAAGGTTAAACTAATATGCGAGGTTAGACTGACGCGTCACTAACGGAAGACAAACGTCAGTGTAAATGAATAATAATATATAGATACGAAAGGACTTCAAATTATGTTAACTAAAGAATTCGCTCAACGTGTCGAACTAAGTGAAAAACAAGTCCGTAAAATCGTCCAACATTTAGAAGAACGAGGATATCAACTTAGTAAGACTGAATATCGTGGTCGAGAGGCCACGGACTTTAAGGAAGAAGATATCGAACTTTTCCAAGATATCGCTGAAAAAGTTAAACAAACTAATAGCTATGATTTAGCTTTCGAAGAATTAGAAAAAGAAAAAGACTTCTTACAAGTGATTGTTAAAGAAAATCAACAACAGCTACCAAGCGATCAAGGCATCACGCAGTTAGTGGATGATTTACGTACGGAAATACAAAAAATGCGTGAAGAACGTCAAATGTTAGGTCAGATGATTACTCAAGTTCATCAACAACAAAATGAACTTAAAGAATTACAAAGTCAAATTACTGAAAAATTAGAAGCAAATAATGAATCATTAACTGCTATCCAAACAGCTCAAAAAGAACAGTCTGAGTATACTAAAAATAATTTAGTGAAAGAAATTAATGATAACAATCAACAAGCAATTGATTCTTTAAAAGAACATCAATCATATATTTCCAATTCAAATGAGAAAAAGGGATTCTTAGCTAGACTATTTAACTTTTAATATAAAAATTCATATAATGAAACTTACTAAAAGAGGATCGAATTAATAAGGCACTGAACCCTTAAAATGGGAACTTAATAAAAACACTATGTTCTAGGCTGCTAATTCTCTGTATTTTACAGGG
>NZ_JBXWKZ010000036.1:0-24276 GCF_058191515.1 Staphylococcus sp. CoH_129_LAB_1
CCTGTAAAATACAGAGAATTAGCAGCCTAGAACATAGTGTTTTTATTAAGTTCCCATTTTAAGGGTTCAGTGCCTAAGTCAATTTTGCGTTTTTTTATTACTATTGTTTATGGGAATTTAGGGAATTGATCAAAATCAGGGTCGCGTTTTTCTTTAAATGCGTCACGACCTTCTTTCGCTTCATCAGTAGTGTAATAAAGTAATGTAGCATCCCCAGCCATTTGTTGTAAACCAGCTAAACCATCTGTATCTGCATTCATTGCAGCTTTTAAGAAACGTAGAGCTGTTGGAGAATGTTTCATTATATCTTTACACCAAGCAACTGTTTCGTCTTCTACTTTATCTAAAGGTACTACAGTATTAACTAAGCCCATTTCTAATGCTTCTTGAGCATTGTATTGACGACATAAATACCAAATTTCACGTGCTTTTTTGTGGCCTACGATACGAGCTAAGTATCCAGAACCATAACCAGCATCAAATGAACCTACTTTAGGTCCAGTTTGACCAAAGATTGCATTATCTGCAGCAATTGTTAAGTCACATACTATATTTAATACGTTACCCCCACCAATTGCATAACCTCTAACCATTGCAATAACTGGTTTAGGAATAACACGAATTAAACGTTGTAAATCTAATACATTTAAACGAGGGATTTGGTCTTCGCCAACATAACCGCCATGTCCACGTTTCTTTTGATCTCCACCTGAACAAAATGCTTTATCACCTTCACCTGTTAAGATAATAACAGAAACATTTTGATCATCACGGGCTCTTGTAAATGCATCAATCATTTCAGCTACTGTTTTAGGTGTAAATGCATTACGTACTTCTGGACGGTTAATTGTTACTTTTGCAATTCCTTCGAAGAATTCATATTTAATTTCATCATATTCTTTTAGTGTTTCCCACTGTCTAGTCATTTTGCTCCTCCTTAAAAAAACCTAATACTATTGTATCAAATTCCGCTTCATCTTCCACATGAATTGTATGACCTACATTTTCAAAAATATGGATTTGATGATTTTTAATTTCTTGCGACATTTTTTTAGCAGTATTAACGAATTTTTCATCTAATTCTCCTGCTAGAATAAGACATTCACTTTTTATATGCTTAATATCTTCCCATAAATTAGGCATACTCCCAGTTCCGTAATCTCTTAAGGCTTTCGCTAACTTATTAGGGTCTTGTGCAAGACGCATACGACGCATAGCCTGCTTTTTATTGTCATCTAATTGATATTGTGTTTGAAATAAAGGGAGTTTTTCCCAGTCATTTACAAACACTTCTATCCCAGCTATTTCTAATACACGTCCACGTGCTTGATCGATAGCCTGTCTTTCTTTACGTAATGTTTCGTCAGCAATACCTGGTGACGTACTTTCTAATATTAATTGTTTAATTTCGTATTGACCATGTATTGCATAATAAAGTGCTACGCGTCCCCCCATTGAATAACCTAATAAACTGAATTTATATTTCTCAAATTGAGATAAAACTCGATTCATTTGTTCAGTAATATAAGGAAAGTCCCACATTTGATTTGTAGGTGAATCATCTTTACCATGTCCCGGTAAATCAATGGTTAACACATTACATTGAGTGAGAAGCGTCTCTATATGATTCGTATAAGTTTGGCTATCACTAATAAAACCGTGAAGTAAAATTAATAATTGATTACTTGGATGCTCAGATTTATAAAAATTATAATGTAACATTTAAGATTTCACTCAATTTCTTATATAAAAGTTGATGTTGTTCTAAGTTATCTTCACGATTTGTAAGAATTTCATATATATATGAATTCATGTTCGAAAATGATACTTGAGAAAAATCGGTAACGCTATTCAAACGTTTAAATGAAAAATCATATAACATGGCAGTATACTCAAAATTTAGTCCAGTTGGTGTGCCAAATAAACGTTCAAAGTATTGTTCTGCTGATGTTTTTTGAGGTAAATAAGAGAATATGCCTCCACCATCGTTGTTGAGTATGACAATATTAATATGAATATCATTTAATTTAGCCATTAATAATCCATTCATATCATGATAAAACGCTAAGTCTCCAATCAATAATGTCACTTTTTTATGTACTGCCATACCTAAAGCAGTAGAAATAACACCATCAATACCATTTGCGCCTCGATTAGCATACACTTCTATTTCACTATCAAATAATAAATTATCTACATCACGAATTGGCATACTATTACTTACAAATAATGCATCATCTTTAGTTAGTTTTTGGATAAGTGTACTCACAAACGCTGACTCATCTGTCGCTTGAGAGATGTGTTGTGTGATTGCTTTACGAGATTGCACTTCTATAGATTGCCAATGTTCAATCCAATCCTTACGGTTTACTGTTGGTTCATTCACTAAATTTCTAAAGAAATCATTTGCTGATATTTCGTATGAGATATTGGGTGGCGTTGGAAACACATCAATTTTATCATTATTTTGAACTAATATTTGAAATGCATTCGATCGTGTAAGCCATTGATTTAATTTTTTAGAAATAACTGGTTTACCAACACGTATAATAAAATCAACATCGATATCTAAATGAGAACGATACAATAAATCATATGTTGTAATGACATTAGGATGGTTAAACTTACGTAATTGACTAAGTGGATCTGCAAGAATCGGTAAGTCATGAATTGTAGAGTAAGTTAAAATTTGATCGACTGCTTGATGCTGCATATCACCTACAATGATAAGACCTTTTTTTGCTTTTAAGACATCTTGTATGTCTTGTATATCTATATTTTTTTGATAATGAGGCAATATTTTATGTTCAGATTTTAAATCCTCAGTCATTTCAAGATCTGGTGTTAGCGGTTCTCTAAACGGCAAATTAAAATGTATCGGGCCTCGATGTGGACCGTATAAATATTGACTTGCAATTTGCATTTGATAATAGAGAGTGTTGAGCATTTCTTGACTACCATCTGCTACGGGCATATCAAATTGGAAGTTAATATAATTTGCGAACATATTCACTTGATTAATCGCTTGTGGTGCGCCTACACTTCTAAGTTCATGTGGACGATCGCTAGTCAATACTATAAGTGGTATGCGACTAATTTGACTTTCTGCTATAGCTGGCGTGTAATTAGCTGCCGCTGTTCCAGAAGTACATAAAATCGCTACTGGACGTTCGCTTCCTTTAATTAATCCTAAAGCAAAAAAAGCTGCACTACGTTCATCAGGGTGTATCCAAGTCTTAATATTTGGATGCGCTTCAAATGCAATTGCTAAAGGAGTCGAACGTGAGCCTGGACTAATAACAACTTCTCGCACACCATAGGCATATAACTCCGCTGCAAATGTGTAAACTTGTTTAGTTAAAGCTTCTTTATGATTCATTTTTATTCACTACTCCTAAAGCATTCATCATTGGTGAAAATTTCACCGATGTTTCTTCAACTTCACTATCAGCATTAGAATCTTTTACAATGCCACATCCTGCAAATAAAGTTGTTTGGTTTTGTTTAATTAGCATAGAACGAATAGCTACTATAAATTCACAATCATCATCTATATTGATATATCCGACTGGAGAACCGTATAATCCTCGTGTACCAAATTCATTTTTTTCAATATAATCAACTGCTTCTTTTTTAGGATAACCACCTAATGCAGGTGTAGGATGCAATTCGTCAATTAAATTAATATACGAATTATTTAATAATTTCCCTTTTATTTCAGTATACAAATGATACATGTGATCATTTTTTAAAATGTTAGGCTTTTGATTGTACTCTACATTTTCTACATAAGGTTCAATATCATGTAAAATACTTCTAACAACAAATTGATGTTCACCTAAATTTTTCTTATCTTGTAGAAATGCTTGCACATTTTTTTCATCTTTTTCAGCATCTTGTGTACGAGAAATGGTTCCTGCTACAGCCTTTGTAGATAATACACCGTCCTCAACTTTTAATAATTGTTCTGGTGTTTGAGAAAAGAAAACAGATTGGTTAGACTCTAAAATAAACAGATAACTATTTTTTTCATTGCTTAACGCACGATTAAGTACATAAGGAATACTAATTGGCTTATCAAACTTAATCAAACGTCGTCTCGCAAGCACTACTTTTTTATCTTCATTAAGTTGTTCAATCGTATCACTTACAAGATCTTTCCATTCATCAACATAAATATCTTCCATGCGTGTTACATTGCCTAAAGATGACTCTTGCCCTGTCATATCGACTTGAGTATTTTCAAAATAATTAATGATTTGCTTTAATTTTTCTATTTCAAACTGTGTTTTTTCCACTGTATACGTTAAAATGGTTTGATTATTAACTGAAGAAATGAGTACTTCAGGTACAACAAAATGATTAATTCCAAATTCACGCCATTCATCATCAGATTTATGATTTGAAAATTGGAATCCTCCTACTGTTTTAAGGTGATGCTTTTGCGTATTAAAATGAATTAATTCTACATCGTTTCTAAATTTTTCCCATTCCCGAAAGATAGATTGTTTATTTTCAAAGTTATTCTTAAATCTTTGAATTGCATGATAGCCGAAAAATGAAGACATATTATCATTTAATCGCAAATAAAATCGATCTCCTGCTTGTTTTTCAGTTAAATAAAATAATTCACTTGGTGTTAAAGATTTATTTAACACGACTTCGACAGAAACCCAGTTTTTATTGCTTTCATATATAGATTCGATAATTTTGTCTTCCATTAGGTTGACAGCCATTCATTTCACTTCTTTCATTATCTATTTTTATTCATTACAGTATTGTAACATTTTTCGTTATTCAGCGTATCATAATTGCTTAATCAATTTAGAGAAATATTTCACGTTGATTGACCTTTCTTATCTATTCCTTTAAAATACATATGTTAAAACTTTATATTATAAGAGGTAGATTACATTATGGTAGATCAATATCAACAATATTCTACTGTTAGAAAATATTGGCATTTAATGAGACCTCATACTTTAACCGCGTCTATTGTACCTGTATTAGTAGGAACAGCGACAGCTAAACTTTTCTTACTAGGCAGTCAAGATCATATTAAATTCAGCTTATTCTTAGCAATGTTAATCGCATGTCTTTTAATTCAAGCAGCGACTAATATGTTCAATGAATACTATGATTTTAAAAAAGGATTAGACGATCATACATCTGTAGGTATCGGTGGCGCAATTGTTCGAAATGGTATGAGTCCTAAACTTGTCATGAATCTAGCAATTGCATTTTATATTATTGCCGCTTTACTTGGTATATATCTAGCTGCTAATAGTTCATTTTGGATTATTCCAGTTGGTATTGTATGTATGGCAATTGGTTATTTATATACTGGGGGACCTATTCCTATTTCATGGACACCATTTGGTGAATTATTTTCTGGATTATTTATGGGTATGATTATCATCTTACTTGCTTTCTTTATTCAAACAGGTAATGTTAACGGTTTTGTTGTTTGGATTAGCTTACCTATTGTGATTACAATAGGCTTAATTAATATGGCTAATAACATTCGTGACCGCGTTAAAGATAAAGCAAGTGGTCGTAGAACCTTACCTATTTTATTAGGTAAAAAAGCTTCTATTATGTTTATGGCAGCAATGTATATTTTAGCTTATTTAATCGTAATATTTACTGCTTTATTCAAATCAGGTGGCTCATTGTTCTACTTGTTAGTATTATTCTCATTCCCAATGCCAATTAAAGCGATTCGCCGTTTCAATAAAAATGATACCCCAGCAAGCATGATGCCAGCAATGGCAGCGACTGGTAAAACTAATACAGTCTTTGGTATTTTATACGCTTTAGGTATTTATATCAGTGCCCTCTTAGGCGGTATCTAACTTATTTTAACTAGCATTGTTTTTTAACAATGCTTTTTTTATCTTTTATATATCATATGCAGATAATTATGGTCATATAAATTAATATCCTCGACCCATTTAAAACCTAGTCGTTTATACAGTTTAAGTGCTTTCTCATTATTGTAATCACAATTTAAACTCCATTTTTTTTTAGAATCTTGAGTAATCAAATATTCAAATAATTGTGTAGCAATACCTTGCCCTCTATAATCAGGCGATGTGACCACAGCTTCAATATACCACTCATCATTTTTGGCTTCTTTTACAGGCAAAGGTGTCCCAATTCGTCTGATATCTTCTTCAAGAGGCAGTAGATTCCATTGCTGTTCAAACTCCATTTCTTTCGAACCGTCATAAGCGATAATACAGCCAACCACTTCATTATTTTTTTCATATACCCATATATTTTTATAATAGGTACGATAATGTACATTGACTATACTAAGTTCGAGCAAATTGATTATACGCTTTTCAGAAATCTCCTTTACAATGTCAAGTTCCATATCTTTCCATATTAAATAATAAAGTTTTGCAATTTGCTTATTGTCACTCGGTGTCGCTTTTCTTATCATTATTTATCCCTCCATTTATATCATACTCATATTCTTACCAAAAATTAAATATTATAGTAAGTATAAACTGATTCTTTTATAAGTGACATTCTTGATTTTAATCATAAATTACTTACAATATGAAAATAAGGAGGCATCCATAATATGAGAGTAAACAAAACATTATATGTATTATGTGCATTGTTCTTAGGTGGTGTTGGGATTCACAAGTTCTATGCGGATAAAGTTGGACAAGGCGTATTACATTTGGTCTTTTTTTGGACACTTATACCAACAATTATTTCGATTATTCATGGTATTATCATTATTTTTACTACTAAAGCTGATAATAATGGATATATTTTTATACCCAGATAAAAACAATCGAAAGTATTTAAACTTTATTCTTTATTCTTTAAATTAAAGAAAATGGGGTATAAATTAATAATAGTTTTAAAAAGGAGAAATGTGACTATGAAAAACTTTATTAAACGTATTGTGAGAACAATTATTACAGGATATGTTTTAAAATGGATTAAAAATAAAATAGAAGGAAATTCAAAAAGAAAATAATTTAAAAAGGTCTATTCACTTTATTTTAGAGAATAGACCTTTTTATAATGACTCATTGGAACTGGATTTACTCATTGAGAAATGCCTCCAAATGTTTTAATTCAGTAGTATATGTTTTAAAATCATCTTCGTTTCTATTGACCAATGCCTCATCAATTAATGTTACAAGTTGTTTCTTTCTTTCTAAACGTAAAGCTTCGTCAATAACAAGTTCTACACCTAAATCATTTACCGTCGTTACAAACTCTTCCAACATTGTATGTTTGACATTTGTATTGTAATACATAACATCCACTGCCTTTCTATTAATTTAAAAATAGTATACAAGCTTTCCATTCTGAAATCAATGAATATTCAGACTTTTCTAAATAAATAAGTGTAATTTTATTTTAAAAAACTAACTTGACAACATATTATTTTTTTATATAATAATTTTATATTATTAATCATTCTTTTGTGTTTAATAATAAATAATTAAATAAGGAGCTGATCTTATGACTCAGTTCAATAAATCTCCTAATACGATTTATGTCATACGTAAAGGTGATATGGTGATTAGACCTACATTTGACGATCATCAACAACCAAATGGTTCAGAAATCCTCAAATTCGATACCTCACGAGAACTAAGTCCTTTTAAAACTCAAAAAATTATTGAACGATCTTGTAGATTTTATGGCAATAACTATTTAAGCAAGAAAGCTGAAACTCAACGTATTGCTGGAATTACTAGTAAACCTCCTATCCTTCTCACCCCATTATTTCCAACTTACTTTTTCCCAACGCATTCAGACCGTTTAGAAGAAAATATGTGGATTAATATGCATTATATTTCTGATATTAAACCATTAAAAAATAGAAAGAGTAAAATTATCTTTGCTAATCAAGAAACACTAACATTAAATGTATCTTTTCATAGTTTATGGCACCAATATTCTAATTCTATTTTCTATTACTATATGATTGATAAACAAGCAAGAATGAAATCTAACAATCCAGATATGCCAATAGATTATGAAAAAACGTCTTTAAACATTTTCGAGGCACTTTCACACTATTCTTTATTACAAGATAAGTAGTTATACGTTTATTTTTAAAATATACGGAACGATTATATTAATTTAGTGTAAATGTTCCGTATATTTTTCAAAGATAATCTCTTGCAAATTTTAAGATTATTGATATAATTATATTTGTGCTCATTAAAGAACACGTTATATTATTCCGCAGTAGCTCAGTGGTAGAGCTATCGGCTGTTAACCGATCGGTCGTAGGTTCGAATCCTACCTGCGGAGCCATATGGAAACGTACTCAAGTTGGCTGAAGAGGCGCCCCTGCTAAGGGTGTAGGTCGCGAGAGCGGCGCGAGGGTTCGAATCCCTCCGTTTCCGTCATTTAGAGCCTGAGACATAATTAAATGTCTCAGGCTTTTTTAATATGTTTGTATTCGATAACCGAATTGAAAATCCCCTTGCATCAAGCTTTTTTCAATATTAGTGGAGCTCAAGCAAAGAGACTTTTATTAAAAAACTCTTCGGACAACGCAAGCTGAGGTTCAGGGCGCAGTAAGGGACGACGAATTCAAAATGAATTCTATCTTGCTCCCTTTTTATTTATATTAATACGCCATCAACTTTAATATACTGTCTTTATCTATATCCCCGAAATAATGATAAAAATCATAATTTTCCATAGCCTCTTTAATATGTTCATAATCATGTGATGTACCTATCAAGGTTTCTTCTAATTCATTGACATTTCCTTCTCCAAAGAAATCGCCAAAGATTTTAGCATGTTCAATTTTTCCTTTTTTGACATCAAATTTAATTTGGATAAATCCTTTTTCAAATTTCTCGTCACGTTCAAAATTGTATTTAGGATTTTTACCGTAATTCCAATCCCAAGTGCGATATTTTTCATTGCTTAATTGCTTAATATTATTCCAATCTTCTTCCGTTAAATGATATTCCTCTACTTCATGTTCACCAAAGAGTGTTCTTAAAATAATTTGCTTAAATTGATCGATTGTAATAGGTTCATCTAAAAATTCTTCAATATTTGCTACACGTTTACGTACAGACTTCACACCTTTAGATTGAATTTTTTTAGGATTCACTTTTAATGCATTTTGCACTTCTTCTAAATCACTATTTAGCATTAATGTGCCATGACTAAACATTCGATCTTTAACTTTAACCATCGCATTGCCAGAAATTTTAGCTGATCCTACTTGAATATCATTGCGACCAGTCATTTCTGCATCTACCCCCATAGATTGTAAAGCTTGAACGATAGGCTCAGTAAATTTTTTAAAATTATGAAAACTGTTACCATCATCATTCGTCACAAAGCTAAAATTTAAGTTTCCTTTGTCGTGATACACGGCCCCTCCTCCAGAAATTCGTCGTACGACATGTATGTGTTGCTCATCTACATACTGCTTATTGACTTCTTCAATTGTATTTTGATTTTTACCTACAATAATTGATGGATCGTTAACATAAAATAAAAAATAACTATCGTCTGATGGTAAATGTTTAAGTACATATTCTTCCATAGCTAAGTTAATTGTAGGATCAGTAATATTATTATTACTTACAAATTTCATTGCACTCACCCTTCTCTCTTTTTTTTTATATAGTAATCTATAATCGATTATTTAACTTAATTATGTCATTATTTTCCTAAATAATATAATATTTTCTATTTTAGTATATATTTGTTTATTTGTAGTGTAAATTTTAGTACAATATAATCTAGCTATGATTTGAGGAGGACTCGACATGACTGTTGCAGAAGTTGGAAATATTGTAGAATTTTATGACGGTTTAAGAGGCCGTGTTGAAAAAATTAATGATAATTCAGTTATTGTTGATTTGACAATAATGGAAAATTTTAATGAACTGGATTTACCTGAAAAAACAGTTATTAATCACAAACGATACAAAATCGTTGAATAAGAAGGTTAATATTAAATGAAAAATACATCTAAACCCTTAATTTGGTTTGTTGCAAGTTTTATTGTATTTCATCTCATCTTATTTATAATGTGGGGAGAACATCAAGAATATTGGTATCTATATACTGGTATCATGTTAATTGCTGGCATTAGTTACGTATTTTATCAACGTGATATCACATCAAAGCGTTTACTAACCTCTATTGGTGTGGGAGTGATAACAGGTGTTGTATTAGTTATTGTACAACTTGTATTTTCACTTATATCGTCACAAATCACTTATATCGAATTAATTAAAGAATTATCAAGAACAGGCGTATATTTTAAATGGCAGATGTTAGTCACTATCTTATTTGTTATCCCTTGTCATGAGTTATATATGCGTGCTGTCTTACAAAAAGAGTTAGATAAATATAGACTACCTCGCTGGCTAACAATTTTAATACCTGCGTTATGTTCTAGTTCTTTATTTATCTATCTTGATAAATGGTGGATTGTTATTTTTATCTTTATAGCTCAAGTAATATTATCATTGAGTTATCAGTATACAAGACGTATTGTTACAACGTCTTTAGGTCAAATCGTTGCCATCATTTTATTACTTATTTTTCATGGATAAAAAACCTTTTCTTAGAAGAAAAGATTTTTTGATGATATCACTGTTTATTTTAACAACAACATTCTTTTTCGATTTAACAAATAATAATCTATATAAAAAAGGAGTGAAACAATGAATTTTGATTCACTCCTTTTTTTAGTTTATCCAATTTGAATTCTTTCTTTTGGATAACTAAATTTATCAGGTTCTTTACGACCAGATATCATAATAATAAATGATATTAAACCAACACGTCCTATAAACATAAGTATCATTAAAACTACCTTGGTAATACTACTAATATTATCTGTTACACCAAGTGATAAACCACATGTTCCAAATGCAGACATGACTTCAAAAAATACTTGTAAGAAAGATAAATTATTGGCTTCTGCTGCTAATATAATAATCATACTCACAAAAGTAAATACTGTCGCCATTATAAACACAGCAAAAGAACGTTGTATATCGATGGTATGAATTTCTCTATTGAAAACTTTAATCGCTGATTTTTCTGCATTGTTATTAAAGTTGATTACAAATAAAATGAGTATCGCAAATGTTGTTGTTCGAATACCTCCTCCTACTGAACTTGGAGAAGATCCAATGAACATGAGAATACTCATAATAACATTTGTTGCATCACTAAAGTGTGTTACATCAATAGTTTGTAACCCAGCACTACGTGTAGTCGCAGATTGAAATAGCGCGTAGAATAAAGATTGATGCCAACTAAATCCTTTAAATGCATGATGATATTCTAATGCTAAAATAGATAAAAATCCAAATATAAATAAGAAAAAGTAAGTGGTGGTTGTAATTTTAGTAAATAAAGAAAATCTAAAATGGCTTACTCTGTTTCTTATATAGGCTCTGATTTCAAGTAATACTGGAAAACCAATTGACCCAAGAATAATTAAAAACATTACAATGGTTTGTACGAAGTAATCCTTAGCATATGGTACTAGAGATTGACCCGTAATATCTAATCCACCATTAGTAGTAGCTGAAATAGATACAAACAAGCCTTGCATTAATGCATTTTTCAAATCAGGATTATCTCTGTAAAAATAAAACGAAAGCAAGAGCGCTCCAACAATTTCGATAGTCATGATTGTTTTAATAATTTCAATAATAAGCTTGACTGTCCCACTCATTGTGTCTTTATTATTATCAAGCATGATAAGTTGACGTTCGCGCATACCAATATGTTTACCAAGTACTACCCACAATACTGTACCAATCGCCATTACACCTATACCACCGATATTTAAGATAATCAAAATGATAAGTTGGCCAAATGATGAGTAGGTGTCAATGATACTGACTGGCGTTAAACCAGTAACACTAATTCCAGATACAGCTACAAATAACGTATCTATAGGACTTACCTTCACACCAGGTTTGTGTACAAAAGGTAAATTGAGTAATAAAAATGCAACGACAATTGCAATTAAATAATATAAAACAATACCTTGTTGAGGCGTTGATTTTTTGAATAATTTACTGAAAATAGACATTAGTTTGTCACCTCAATGTCATTTCAAATTAATTTCTATATCTTGAATATTTCCATCTCTATAAATTTTAGCCGATAACGTTTTTAAATCTTGTCTATGGTTAAAAAGGATGTGTCTATACTGTAAATTATCTTTTAATGTATTACCTTCTAATTCTACAATGACATCACCAATTTTTAAACCTGATTTTTTACCTAAACCGTCATCTTTTAATTTTTTCACTAAAATTCCATACTTTATATCATTAGGTAATTTTAAAAGTGAACGTTCATAATTATTTAAATCATTTACATTTTCTAATGCTATTCCAGTATTGGGATAAGTTACTTTCCCATTTTTCTCAAGCTCTTTAGTGACTGATTTAGCTTCATTAATTGGAATTGCAAATCCCATTCCTTCTATACTTGGCATATTAATTTTTAATGAGACGATACCAATAAGATCACCTTCTTTATTGACTACAGCTCCACCTGAATTCCCTGGATTGACGGAAGCATCAATTTGAAACGTTTGTATCAATTCATCATTTTTATTATCTTTATCAAAATCAACAGGAACCAATCGATGGAGTCCTGAAATAATACCTTTAGATACAGTATTTCTAAAGTCTTCTCCAAGAGGATTACCTACAATTAATATAGACTCTCCTAAAATTAATTTGTCTGAATTTCCAATATGAATAGGTTTAATATTTTTGTCATTAATATTTGCTTTCACTACTGCAATATCTGACCATTTATCTTTACCAACAACTTCACCTTTTACACTTTTGTTTTCTCCATATGTAATCTTAACGTTATCCGCATCTCCAACGATATGCGTATTCGTTAATACAAAAAAAGTATCGCCTACAGTTTTGTAGACGACACCTGAGCCAAGTTCCTTATCTGATTTTGAATTTGTTGCTTGTGCTGAAGTATTCTTAGGTGCGTCACTTTCTACTGTTACCACTGATTTGACAGTATTATTAGCGTTTTTCATAGTTGTTGTGTACTTCTTATCTTGTGTATGTGTTTGATTTGAGTGTTGCTCTTGAGAAGGTTCAGTAAAAATGGCTTTTACTAAAACTAAAATTAATATTAAAGCAATTGCAATTAAAATTTTAATCCAATGTTCTTTTAAAAATTCAACGACTTTATTTTTCTTATCATTTGATGGTTGTTCATATGATTCATGATGCTGTTGATCTGATACATTTCCTGTCATATTCTCATTAGAATTAGATAAAGGATTTGGTTGTTCATTCTTAGTATGCTCTACTTGAGTTGAAGTTTGTTCTTTCTCAATACGAATTGACTCTTTTTTTGTTGGTTCCTTATCCTTCTGTGAGTAATCTGCTTCTTGTGTTACTGTAGAATGATTAGATCGGTTTTTTGTTGTATCATCATAATGCTTGTCTTTTTTAGACTTTGGAAGAGATTCATTATTTTTATTCAATCTACTATATGTTGTTTCTAAAGGTTCAGTCGATTCATTTTCACTTTCCGAACCATTGCTTAAGATTGTCTTTTGCTGTTTTAAATCATCATTATGTATATCTTCTTTTTTAAGTTCTTGTTCTTTAGCTAAAGTTGAATGATGCTCAATATTTCTCTTAGCTGTTTTTGATGCATCTCTTTTTGATCGTAATTTAGCTAAATGTTGTTGTTGTTGAATTTCTTCTTGTGTTAATTTCTCAATTCTTGCTTTTCTTAAATTGTCTTTGACACGTTCTTCATTTACTTTTGCTTGCTGTTGTTCTTTTTCCGCTAAATGTTCACGTTTTTGTCTTTCACGTTCAATACGTTCCTCACGTTCTTCATTATGAAAGTATTCGTGACGTTTACGCCCATATTTACTGCGCGGTATCACTTGCTTTTTATCATTATCCAAAGATGCCCACTCCTAACCTTGAAATCACAATGTATATAACTAAAAAATGATTTACTTTTATGTGGTTATATATCTATATAAATTTATTTATACATTACTTAAATTTTAATATCATTAGTGTTAATAAGCAAATGATTGTTAAATATTTAATAAATAAAAAACCTTTTGAAGTCTCTTATGAAAAAACTTCAAAAGGTATCGATTACAACTAATGCTCAGCATTCTTTTTATTTCTTCGTACTGATGTTAACCATCCAATGATAACTAATAAGATCATTACAGTCCAGAAGATTGCTTGCCATAATGTACTATGTGGGAAGTCTTCTGGTAATACGGCGATGTCTGGATGAGCTAATACGATAACTACTAATTTAATACCTACCCAGCCAACAATTGCGAAAGCGGCACCTTCTAAACCTGGATATTTATTTAATAAATTAACAAACCATGTTGCTGCAAAACGCATTAAAATAACACCAATCATACCGCCAATGAACATGACTCCAAATTGGCCTAAATCCATGCCACCAAAATGAATACCCATTTTAGGAAGTGTCACTGCAATAGCCATCGCTGCTAACATAGAATCAATTGCAAAAGCAATGTCAGCAAACTCTACTTTAAATACAGTAGCCCAAAATTTTCCAGCACTTACTTTCTTTTCAGCGCCAGTTTCATCATAATGATGTTCATCCCCAACTTGTTCCTCTTCATCTTTCTTATGGAAGAAATTCCAAAGATTTCTAATAGACATGAAAATTAAGTATGCAGCACCTATTGCTTGAATAAACCAGAAATTCACAATAATACTAATTAAAAATAAAGCAATAAAACGGAAAACAAATGCTCCTAGTAAACCATAGAATAATGCCTTTTTACGCTGTGCTGGTGGTAAATGTTTAACCATTACTGCCATTACAACTGCGTTATCTGCTGCTAGTAATCCTTCTAAAAATACTAACACTAATATTACCCACAAATAAGGTAAAATTAAGCTTGGATCCATGAAAAGACAGCTCCTTTATTTATTTATACAAATAAAAAGACCTATGCTAATTCATAGCAAAGGTCTCACTTAGCAAATTTGCTCATTTTACCGGAAGTATCAACTTCGTAATGACGATAAAATGCTGAATTTAAGATGTTAGTAATATAGCACCTCAAATTCTCAAGTTACTCCCCTCTGACATTAAGTCATAGGTATTTATTTGTTAAGAGTATTATAACCAGATTTGGTATATATAAACAATGTTAAAGCTAAAAATATCGTATATCTTTATTATTATTTTATATTAAACCTTATATTGTCATTTTTTTATAATAAACTATATAGTTTAATATCTGGAAATTTTTCTTCAAACCAACGTGTAGCAAATTCATTTTCAAATAAGAAAACAAAATCATCATATCTGTCTTTTACTAAAATAGAACGTGACGTGTTCATTTTATCTTGAATATCTTCTTCATTTTCAATCCAGCGTGCAATTTTTCTACCTACAGGTTCCATTACTACATCTACATTATATTCGTTTTTCATTCTGTGTTCGAATACTTCAAATTGTAATTGGCCTACCGCGCCAAGAATGATTTGATTCGTATGAAGCGTTTTATAGTACTGAATCGCACCTTCTTGTACTAGCTGTTCAATTCCCTTATGGAAATGTTTTTGTTTCATTACGTTTTTAGCAGAAACTTTCATGAAAATTTCAGGAGTAAATTGTGGTAATTCTTTAAAATTGAATTTTTGTTTACCTCCGACTAATGTATCACCAATTTGGTAATTACCTGTATCGTATAATCCAATAATATCTCCTGCCACTGCGTGATTGACAGTTTCTTTATCATCTGCCATGAAAGAGGTAGAACGCGTAATTTTTTGTTTTTTATTGGTACGTTGTAGAGTCACATCCATACCTCTTTCAAATGCACCACTTACTACTCTCATAAAAGCAATTCTATCTCTATGTTTAGGATCCATATTCGCTTGGATTTTAAATATAAATCCTGAGAATTCATCATCAAATGGACTGACTTCAATTTCTTCATTTGTCTGACGTGCATTAGGCATTGGTGCATGATCTACATATGCATTCAAGAAATTCTGAACCCCGAAATTAGCTAATGCTGAGCCAAAGAATACAGGCGTTAAATCGCCATTTAATAATGCCTCATTATCAAACTTTTCGCCAGCTTCTTCAACTAACATAAATTCTTCAATTGCTTGTTCAAAAGCACTATCATTGTTGATTGCGTGATCTTCTTTTAGTTCATATTCATCATTTAAATGTAATACGTTCTCTTCATCTCTAAATGGTTCAATCGTTTTAGTGTCACGATCTATAATACCAAAGAAGCTTTGGCCCATTCCTATCGGCCAGTTCATTGGATACGTGTCAATATTTAATGTTTCTTCAATTTCTTCTAATAATTCAAAAGGTTCTTTACCTACACGGTCTAATTTGTTGATAAAAGTAAAGATAGGAATGCCTCTCATTTTACATACTTTAAATAATTTTAATGTTTGAGGTTCAATCCCTTTCGCACAATCGATGACCATTACTGCGCTATCAACCGCCATTAATGTTCGATATGTGTCTTCAGAAAAATCTTCGTGCCCTGGAGTATCCAAAATGTTGATTTTATAATCATCATAATCAAATTGCATGACCGAACTTGTTACAGAAATACCACGTTCTTGTTCTACTTTCATCCAGTCACTTGTTGCAAATTTCCCTGTTTTTTTCCCTTTTACAGTACCCGCTTCACGAATAGCACCACTAAAATATAATAGTTTTTCAGTTAGCGTCGTTTTACCAGCATCAGGGTGTGAGATAATAGCAAACGTCTTTCTTGATTCTATTTCTTCTTTTAAACTCATTCATTATTCTCCTTTAAATCCTTTATTATCCACTCAGATAACTGAGAAGCTATACGCAATGCTTCACTTTCTTCTTTAAATGTAAATAATTGCATTATTAACTCTTCATTTATTTCATGCTCATTTAGTTTTGCATTTAATTCTACAGACCAAAACATGTCAGGAATAGCTATCATATAATAAGAATGATGCACATTTTTATATAGATATACATTGATTATTTCATTTTGTTCAGAAAGTTGCTTAATGATCATTGTTTGATTTTCCAAATTTTTTATAAGCAGCTTCTAAACCAATTAAATCATCACGATGTGGCACTTTCACGTGTCCTGGCATAATTTGATAAGGTTCTCTACCTTTAGAAGCAAGTACAACTGTATCGCCTGGGTTAGCAACTTCAATGGCATGTTTAATACCTTCAGCTCGATCTTCAAATTCTACATAATTATGATGCGTTGCACCTTTAGCAAGTTCTGCAGTTAACATTTTAGGATCGTCATTTGCTGGATTGTCAGGCGTGAAAATAACATAATCTGCTCGACATGCAACAGCCCCCATTTCAGGCGTTTTTGTTAAATCGCGTTCGCCAGCCATACCCACTAAAAAGATGAGCTTTTGTTTAACAAATGGTTGCACTGCATCGATAAGTTTATTCATACCATCGGCAGTATGGGCATAATCAATAATTAAATCGATTGGGAGTGATGAATCTAAAACTTCTAGACGTCCTTCTACAGGTTCTAAAGATGTCACGACTTCTACGATATTTTTGAAATCGACTCCTTTACTCCATACTGCTATCATAGCTGCCATAAGATTTGAGATATTAAATTTACCCACATATGGAGATGAAACATGATATGTACCAAATGGAGTAGTAAAATCAAATTGCACGCCTTGTAAAGATTCTTTAATATTTTGAGCCATAAACTGTGCTTCGTTATCTATACTATATGTAAATATTTCAAATGGTGTCACCGTTTCTAAATATTTAGAGAAATCATCATCATTATTCAATACAACATACTTTTCTTTTGCTAAATCTTCACCTAATTGGCTAAATAATAACGACTTAGCATGTCCATATGCTTCCATTGTGCCATGAAAATCTAAATGATCTTGCGTTAAATTTGAAAAAATAGCTACATCAAATTCTACCCCTCTTAATCGTCCTAAAGCTAACCCATGACTTGATACTTCCATAGTCATTGCTTCAGCTTTGCTTTCTACAGCTTGCTTAATTTTCTTAGTAAGTAACACTGTTTCGGGAGTAGTATTTGCGCCTTTTGTTTTTTCTTCATTAATTTGAAATCCATTCGTACCTAGATATGCACTATTTTTGCCTAATCCCCTGTAAATTAAGTGAATCATCGTTGCAATTGAAGTTTTACCATTGGTACCAGTGACGCCAAAAGTTGTGAGTTGTTTACTTGGATAATCAAATAATGTATGCGCTAATATACTGGCTACTCTTAAAGTATCAGGCACAATTACTTGTGTTACTTCTCCTTTAACGTCTTGCTTACGGTTTACCACTATAATTTTAGTTCCTTGATCAATGACATTTTGACAAAATCTATGACTATCTACAGTATATCCTTTAGAAGCTACAAAGATACTTTCTTCATTAGCAGTTCGTGAATCTACAGTAATATCAGTAATATCTATATCTAAAGTTCCTATAACTTGTTTAACTTTTATTTTGTTGAACAACTCATTCGCATTCAAAATGTATCGCTCCTTTTTTTCAATATCTCTATTATACACATTTTAAAGTTGTTGATAAATTTATTCTTACTTTAAAAAAATAAACAAAGTCATAGTAAACAACAAAAATCCACCTTATACCGCAATTGATATCGAAATCAAATAACTTTTATATGTTCTATATTATTAATATTAATTCTAAGTTAATTATTTATAAATTTTTTCTTATCTTAGTGTATGAACCATACTTTTCACTTTTATAGTGCTAGGATAAGGGTATAAAGTTAAAGTAATCATTGTTCGAATATGCTATAATTTACTATAAATGAATTTTATGGGTTTCATGACTGAAATACATATTATTTATATCAGTATATATTATATTTTTAACTATAATACGTAATTCGATAGATTAAACTTAAATTATTGGAGGGTGACTATTTATGGTTACTCAAAATAAAAAAATATTGATTATTACTGGGTCATTTGGAAATGGTCATTTACAAGTGACACAAAGTATTGTCAATCAATTGAATGACATGAATCTATCTCATGTTTCTGTTATTGAACATGATTTATTTATGGAAGCACATCCTATTCTTACATCTATTTGTAAAAAATGGTATATCAATAGCTTTAAGTATTTTAGAAATATGTATAAAAACTTTTATTATAGCCGACCAGATGAATTAGATAAATGTTTTTATAAGTACTATGGTTTAAACAAACTAATTAACTTACTTTTAAAAGAAAAACCTGACTTGATTTTAATGACTTTTCCAACGCCTGTGATGTCAGTATTAACAGAACAATTTAACATGCGTATACCTATCGCAACAGTCATGACAGATTATCGCCTACAAAAGAACTGGATTACTCCAAATTCTCATAGATATTATGTGGCTACTGAAGATACAAAAGAGGACTTCGTAAATGTTGGTGTACCGTCATCTTTAATTAAAGTCACAGGTATCCCTATTTCCGATAAATTTGAAGCGGATATTAATCAACAGGCTTGGTTAAAAAAATATCATTTAAATCCTAAAAAACCTACTATTCTTATGTCTGCAGGTGCTTTCGGAGTATCAAAAGGATTTGAATATATGATAGAAAGTATCTTAGAAAAAAGTCCTCATTCTCAAGTTGTTATGATTTGTGGGAGAAGTAAAGGACTTAAACGTAATTTAGAATCTAGATTTAAATCCTACGATAACGTTCTCATTTTAGGTTATACAAAACATATGAATGAATGGATGGCTTCAAGCCAATTAATGATTACTAAACCAGGTGGGATTACGATATCTGAGGGTTTGACAAGAAGTATCCCAATGATTTTCTTAAATCCTGCACCGGGACAAGAACTAGAAAATGCATATTATTTCCAAGAAAAAGGATATGGTAGAATTGCTGATACTCCTGAAGATGCGATCGACATTGTCTCTGAATTAACACATGATTCGAATAAATTAGCTCTAATGACAAATACAATGCGTCGGGATAGAGTAGATTATTCAACTCATCGACTTTGTACCGATTTATTGAATATGCTCGATCACTCATCACAACAGCAAGAAATTTATGGAAAGGTGCCATTATATGCCAAGTTCTTTGTCAAACAATAAAAGTGTAAGTAAAAACTTTAAAATAATGCTCGTTATTTTGTTTTTAATGGAATTTGCTAGAGGAATGTACGTATTAAGTTATGTTAACTATTTACCTACTGTAACCTCTATCGCTGTAGCTGTGACTTCAGCAGCTCTATCTATTCATTTTATATCAGATGCAGCTACAAACTTTGTGATTGGTTTTTTATTAAAAAAATTCGGGACTAAAATTGTTCTTAATTTAGGCTTTTTATTAGCATTTTTAAGCTTGTTTCTAATTATTTTCTTTCCAGCCATTCCCATTATCATCATTATTAGTGCAATTATGCTAGGGATTGCAGTAAGCCCAATATGGGTTATCATGTTATCTAGTGTAGAAGAAAGTCAACGTGGCAAACAAATGGGTTATGTTTACTTTGCTTGGTTATTAGGTTTGCTTGTAGGCTGGGCATTTATGAATGTTCTAGTCAAAATACACCCAACACGCTTTGCATTCGTCATGTCCCTTGTCGTTATCATTGCATGGGTACTTTATTATTTTGTAGATGTAAAACTCACAAATTATAATACTAAGCCTGTAAAAGAACAATTAGGTCAAATTGTAGATGTAATGAAACGTCATATGGTTTTATTCCCAGGCATTTTACTGCAAGGTGCTTCAATTTCAGCTTTGCTTCCAATATTGCCGACGTATGCAACAAAAGTTGTCGGGGTAACAACAATTGAATACACTGTTGCCATAGCTATTGGTGGCATTGGTTGTGCAATATCAATGTTATTCTTATCTAAAATTATCGATAAAAATAGTATTGGCTTTATGTATACCATTATCTTTATAGGATTCATATTGTTTACGCTATTTATTTTTGGGCTTTCACTAGTTAATACTATTATTGTTGTTTGGGTAGTCGCCATCTTTATAGGTTTAATGTATGGTATTTTATTACCTGCTTGGAATACATTTATGGCTGGACATATCGACTCATCTGAACAAGAAGAAACTTGGGGCGTATTTAATAGTGTTCAAGGCTTTGGTTCGATGATTGGTCCTCTTTTCGGAGGTCTTATCGCTCAATTTTCAAATGGATTAAATAATACATTCTATTTCTCAGCTTTCATTTTCTTATTACTCGCTATTTTTTATGGAGCTTATTTTATTAAAAATATAAAGCACCAAAAACAGTCATAAAAAAGTCCCTTCAAAGTTTTCATTTTTTAAGGTCTACTTTGAAGGGGGCATATCACTTTCACGAAGAAAGTCTACAGCCAACGGTAAGTTGGGATTCGAAATCGGGGAGGGACAGAATTTATTTTAAATTCTGTCCCTCCCTTTTTTATATAAACTTTATGTTAATTTAAAAGTATCAACAACGTTCCATCTATCTTCACCTTCGTCGTAACGTAATAAAGAAAGTTCATCGATGGTTTCTCTATGGTCTACCCCTGCAAGCTTCACTTGGCCAAATATATCCTCAAATTCTTGACTCGTTAAACCTTGAGCAATTGTAAAATGAGGTACGAATGGATGATCAGCTTTACCATAAAATGCTTCCGTATTAAATGTATTAAATAACTTTTCTAATTCTTCTGTTTTTTCAACTTTAAAATAAATCACATTATTTGTCGGTTTAAAGCTTGAAGCTTTTGTCGCATGAACCTCTACTGGTTTGAATCCATTTAATTTTTGTTTAACTTCTTCTTTAAATGAATCTAAATCAGTTTCTTTAAGTTCAAAGTGAGGTTTAATCGTAATATGTGGCATAATACGTGCATACTCCGTATCATAACGCTTACGATAGCCATCTACTTCATCTTGGAATGATTTTGACGGAATAAGTGCTAATCCTATCTTCATTGAAATTCCTCCTTTGTTTAACATATCTCTATTATATCAAAATTCTATTTAATACGTTATTAGATACACTATTTTTGAAATGGTTTTCAAAAAATAGTAGTAAATATTAATATGTTTCATCATTACGTTTTAAAAAATAATATAGAATGTCTCCGAGCATGGGTTTCCAAGACTTCCAATTATGGCTACCATTAAATTCATTGTATACATAAGTGATACTATTATCCTGATTAATAAAATTTGACAGTTTTCTATTTGGCGTTAAAAAATCAGCCTTCTCACCAGTCGTTGGCAATTTAAAATCGCTTTCCTCTTTACCAATCGCGTGCCAAATCGTTAGTTTTTCACGTTGCTTACATGCTTCAAATTTTTCAAGAACAGTATTATCTGAATGCGGACTAAACATAGCTATTCGACTAAATATTGAGGGATACGTAAGTGAAGTAAGAAAGGCAATACTTCCAGCTAAACTATCTCCTATCAATAATCTAGAATTCCCCACCTTATATGTAGGAAACGTTTGATCAATAAAATACAATAGTTCTTTCCCCACTGACTGAATCGTCTTTTGACTACGACTGCCCTGAGGATGAAACTCTTCCCTACGTTTTTCAACATCTTCATAATGAAAACCAACAATAATGGCACGTTCAATATGTTGTTCCTTTCTAAGACGTTCATATTCGCGCTGAATTCTTCCGAATCGGAAAAAATCTAATCCATCAAAACAAATAATCACTTGATACTTAAATAATTCAGTAAAGTCTTCTGGAAGATAAATCGACAATGTGATATCTCTTTCTAGAATTTCACTATTTAAAATATATTTATTAATTTTTCCTGCTTTAAACTCTCCCATGTTATCCTCTCTCCTTTATATCTACTCATATTGTATCAATTTTATTGATGAGTGAAAGCGATATAAACGTTATAATAATCTTTTTTATTTTAGCTTTAATATATTTTTTACGAAAATTAATAATTTATCAATTAAATATTATAATATAATTCTTTTTTAGTTAATCAACTTTTCCTTTTTAACGTCTTTTATTTAAGATATACTTATTATTAATGAAATGATTACTTTAGGAGGAAGTAAGTCTATGCTTAATAAAGTATGGTTTCGAACTGGTGTTTTCTTAATCATCCTGTTCGTACTTATAAAATTATTCATGGAAGTGCATAGTGTATTCACACCAATAGCAACTATTATTGGTTCAGTGTTTCTTCCATTCTTGTTAAGTGGATTTTTATTTTATATCTGCTTACCTTTTCAAACACTTTTGGAAAAATGGGGTTTCCCACGTTGGGCAAGTATTTTAACTATCTTTATCGTATTAATCGCTATTATCGCTATCGTAGTAGCTTTCATTGCTCCTATTATTATTTCTAATGTTAATAATTTAATCAAAGCAACACCTACTTTACAACGTGAAGCAGAACAAGTGGTTAATTTCTCATTAAATCAAATGGATAAATTACCAAGTGATGTAACAGCAAAAATTAATTCAGCAATGAAGTCAATTAGTGACAGTTTAACTGATATTTTAGCGAATTCAATTACTTATATCACATCTCTTATTTCAACCATCTTCTTATTGATTATGGTACCGTTCTTCTTAATTTATATGTTAAAAGATCATGAAAAATTTATTCCAGCAATTGGTAAATTTTTCAAAGGGGAACGTAAAGTTTTTGTTGTGGATTTACTAAAAGATTTAAATTATACTTTGAAGTCATATATTCAAGGTCAAGTTACTGTAAGTTTCATCTTAGGTATCATTCTTTATATTGGTTATACCATTATTGGTTTACCTTATACGCCTTTACTTGTATTATTCGCTGGTGTAGCAAACTTAATTCCATTTTTAGGACCTTGGTTATCATTTGCGCCTGCTGCAATATTAGGTATTATCGATGGTCCATCAACATTTATTTGGGTCTGTGTTGTTACATTAATTGCACAACAACTTGAAGGTAATGTCATCACGCCTAACGTTATGGGTAAGTCATTAAGTATCCATCCACTTACAATCATCGTTGTGATTTTAGCTGCTGGGGATTTAGGAGGCTTCACACTTATTTTAATCGCTGTTCCACTCTATGCAGTATTAAAAACGATAGCAAGAAATATATTTAAATATCGTCAACGTATCATTGATAAAGCAAATAGCGATGTTAAAGATTAAACTAATGATTATTCTTATGAGTCTGGGACATAAAGTTTCTGAATAAGTGAAAAAAGACAATTTCTATTGAAATAATATAGAAATTGTCTTTTTTA
>NZ_JBXWKZ010000037.1:0-22414 GCF_058191515.1 Staphylococcus sp. CoH_129_LAB_1
TTCAAAAAATTAAAATTGAACGGTTTAGTTAAGTAATGCTTATTTTATTTGTAAATGCTTGACTAATCGTAGGAAAGTGAGTGGGACAACGAATTCAAAATGAATTCTGTCTCACTCACTTTTTTTGATGTAAACTCTTGAAAATAATAGATAATATTCCCTTATTTTATGAAATAAAACATATTTAAAATATTCAGATATATTACGCTACATGTAATAACACTGTTGATTAAATTAGTAAAAAGATTGATAATACAGCATTTTAGACTATGTAATAAATGAGAGATTTAATTACAAAAAGCGTTACATTATTATGATTCAATTACAAGGTATTAACAACGCCCACAAATGCTTGTTCATCTGATAAAGTATATCTTGTCGTTAATTAACGAGAAAAAATTATTTCAAGTAATTGGATATTGAGATGTCATTTGAAGGTAGCCACGTGATAAATTGAGAAAGAATGTTTTAAATTTCTAGGAGGATATTTAATTATGAAAAAAATCGCTACAGTAACTATCGCCACAGCCGGAATCGCTACAGTTGGATTTGCGCATCATGACGCACATGCAGCGGAAAATAATGGATATAACCCTAATGACCCAACTTCATATAGCTACTCTTATACAATTGATCAACAAGGTAATTATCATTACACTTGGAAAGGCAATTGGAATCCATCATTAGCACAACATGGTCAACAACAATCAAGTTATCAAAACAATAACTACAACTATAATAATGCTAATAACAATAATTACCACTATAGTTATAGCTATGGCTACAACAATAACCAATCAAATTCAACACAATCTTATACAACAAATAATCAAGTTCAAACTACACAATCTGCTAACAATAATGGTGGATTAGGCGCTAACACTGCGTCAACATCTGATAAGAATGTGAAAGTAACAACTCAAAAAGCGCCAACAACACAATCAACTACTACAAGTACAAAAGCATTTTCAGGTAAAACAAATTCAGGTGCGAATTACTATACTTGGGGTCAATGTACATATTATGTATATGACAAAGTTGGTGGTTCAATCGGTAACACTTGGGGTAATGCAAATAACTGGGCTAACGCAGCAGCGCAATCTGGTTATACTGTAAACAATACACCTAAAGCAGGTGCTGTGATGCAAACAACTCAAGGTGGTTATGGTCACGTTGCATATGTTGAAAGTGTAAATAGTGATGGTTCTGTTACAGTATCTGAAATGAACTATCAAGGCGTAGGTGTAGTATCTACACGTACAATTTCAGCAAGTCAAGCAAGCTCATATAATTACATTTCATAATTTGAAAAATCGACAAATTATGAATGATAATTACTAAATGATATAGATATTAAGCGCTACAAAGCGTGTTCGAAAAGAGTGAGTATATGAATTCGTAAAGAGTTCTATCTTGCTCTTTTTTTATATATAAAAATAAAGTTAATATGATTTAAAAAGCCTTATAAAGGGAAATATATAACTATCATTTCGCATAGTGTTTAAATAAAAGGCGGTGAGTCACAATGGCATTAGGAGTAATTCAATGGATCCTAGTTATCGCAATTATAATAATTACGATTGGTGTTATATTTGGCCTCATTTGGGGTTCACTTTTTGAAGAACGTTTTTATAAAAATCGTTCTAAGAAAGAAGAAGAGGAACGAATAGAAAAAAACCTTGAGATGGCTAAAGGTCATACTGACGATGATGTAGTATATGATGAAGAAGGTCGTGCATCACTCAAGAATGAGTATAAAAATCATAAATGATAAATTGCCCTTAAAAGTTAATTTGGCTTTTAAGGGTATCTTAATGTTATTTAATATAAATTAACAAAAATTATATAAATATATACGTTTAACAATTAAAAGTGATAAAATATGTATGTTAAAAAAATCACAATAATGTTTTAAAGTTAGGAGTCTTTCTAATGCTACTATTTATAGTAGAAATTATCATAATGATTTTAGCTATTATGTTAGGATTACGCACGGCAGGAGCTTTAGGCTGTGGAATCTTTGCAATTGTAGCACAACTCATTATGATTTTTGGGTTTCATCTTCCGCCAGGTTCAGCACCAGTAACGGCAGTATTAATTATTCTAGCGATAGGTATCGCTGGTGGAACGTTACAAGCAACTGGTGGAATCGACTATCTCGTGTATCTTGCTTCGAAAGTTATTGAACGTTTTCCAAAATCAATTATTTTTATCGCACCTGTGATTGTTTTTGTCTTTGTATTTGGAGTAGGGACGGCAAATATAGCTTTATCATTAGAACCTATTATTGCTCAAACGGCAGTAAAAGCTAAAATCCAACCCAAGCGACCGCTTATTGCTTCAGTATTAACTGCTAATTTAGCCTTACTTTGTAGTCCAGCTGCATCAGCAACAGCATACATTATTTCAGTGCTTGCAGGTCATGACATTTCAATGGGGCAATATTTAAGTGTTGTCTTACCTACGTCTTTAATTACTATGTTAATGTTAAGCGTATTTTGTACATTTATAGGTCGTAAAAGTACACTTACTGAAAGTGAAATCGCTCATACACCAGATGTTGAAGTAAACCATGTGTTTTCAGCTAGAGTAAAATTAGGTGTTTTGGCATTTGTGTTGTGTGTATTCGGTATTCTTACATTTGGGATCTTTCCTCAACTCATGCCGTCGTTTAGAGTGAATGGAAACGAAGTTGCCGTTTCAATGACAGAGATTGTTCAGTTCTTTATGTATCTAAGCGCAGCGGTAAATTTACTCATGTTAAAAGTAAATACAAGTGATATTCTCTCTTCAAATATTACACAATCTGCTATTGGTGCACTGTTCGCAGTACTTGGGCCTGGATGGTTAGGGGCAACAGTATTTAATGCACCTCACAATTTAAATATTATTCAAAATGATATTGGTAAAACTATTCAAAGTATGCCATGGCTAGTGATTATTCTTGTAGCTGTAGTAGCAATGATTGTTATTTCACAAACTGCAACAGCTTCGATTATGGTACCTATTGTTATGAGTATGGGCATTCCACCAATGTATTTTGTAGCAATGGTACAAACTTTAAATGTTAACTTTGTGATACCAGCGCAACCCACATTATTATTTGCGGTTAACTTAGATGAAACAGGACGTACACGACCTACAAGTTTTATTATTCCAGGTTTCTTTGCGATAGGTATTTCAGTTCTTGTTGGTTTTATTATAAAAATCATACTAGGATATTAGATGATGGTAGAGTAAGGATAGTATGAAAGTGTTTAAATTTTCTTAAAAATTAAATAAATGACATGTCTTGTCGGGTCATTTTGAACTTTGAAGAGAAGAATGCGAATGGTATTCTTCTCTTATTTTTTTCATTTATTGATAAAAAATACAAATAAATATATATTCATTGAAAATGAATAAAAATTCAAATAGAGAGTAATATAAAATTTGTTAGGAACGTTTATTTTTAATTTAACACTACTGACATGGCTATTGTTTAATCAGTTTAGAGAAAGAAAATATATAATTATTCAATTTCATTAAAATGATTTTATGAATGTAATTTGCATTTTTATTTAATATTAGATATTGTCATCATATGAATTATTCATTTTATTAAAAATGACTAAAAGACATACATATCAAATTTAGAGGAGGAACTTAATTGAAAAAAGAAAAAGTTATGGATTGGCCCACCTTCATAGGTACTGTAATTGTTTTGCTTGCAGCAGTCATACCTATGATGGTGTTTCCAAGTGCAAGTGAGAAAGTAATCACAGATATTAATAGTGCAATTTCTAATTCAATTGGTTCGATTTACTTATTTATAGGATTAGCAATACTATGTTTTGTACTTTATATTGCTTTTGGACGTTATGGAAATGTGACGTTAGGAAAAGCAAGTGATAAACCGGAATTTAATAATTTTAGTTGGGCTTCAATGCTATTTTGTGCAGGAATAGGCTCAGATATTTTGTATTGGGGTGTCATTGAATGGGCATTTTATTATCAAGTGCCACCTAATGGCGCTAAAGGAATGACTGATGAAGCTCTTACATATGCAACACAATATGGAATGTTTCATTGGGGACCTATTGCATGGGCTATTTATGTATTGCCTGCATTACCTATTGGATATTTGGTTTTTGTGAAAAAACAACCCGTTTACAAAATTAGTCAAGCTTGTCGTCCAGTCCTTAGAGGACAAACTGATAAATTTTTAGGTAAGCTTGTAGATATTTTATTTATTTTTGGATTACTAGGTGGTGCAGCGACTTCGTTAGCACTAGGTGTACCATTGATATCTTCTGGTATTGAGCGGTTGACGGGAATTGATGGAGATAATATGATTATTCGTTCAGTGATACTGTTTACAATCACTGTTATTTTTGCCATTAGTTCTTATACTGGATTGAAAAAAGGAATTCAAAAGTTAAGTGATGTCAATGTGTGGTTATCATTCTTATTACTCGCATTTGTATTTATTGTAGGTCCAACAATATTTATTATGGAAACTACATTAACTGGTTTTGGGAATATGATGCGTGATTTCTTCCATATGGCAACTTGGATGGAACCATTTGGAGGTATAAATCATCGCAAAGAAACCAATTTCCCTCAAGACTGGACGATATTTTATTGGTCATGGTGGCTTGTGTATGCGCCATTTATAGGTTTATTTATTGCTCGAATTTCAAAAGGTCGTCGACTTAAAGAGATAATATTAGGAACTATCGTATACGGTACATTAGGTTGTGTATTATTCTTCGGTATTTTTGGTAATTACGCTGTGTATTTACAAATCAGCGGACAATTTAATGTTATTGATTTCTTAAATGCACATGGTACCGAAGCAACAATTATTGAAGTCATGCATCAACTTCCTGTTGCACCAATTATTATTGTCTTATTCTTAATTTCAGCATTCTTATTCTTAGCAACTACATTTGACTCAGGTTCTTACATTTTAGCAGCTGCTTCTCAAAAGAAAGTCATAGGGGAACCATTAAAAGCGAATCGTTTATTCTGGGCATTCGCCTTATGCTTATTACCATTCTCATTAATGTTAGTTGGTGGAGAGCGAGCCTTAGAAGTGTTGAAGACTGCTTCATTATTAGCAAGTGTGCCGCTCATATTCATTTTTGTATTTATGATGATATCCTTTATTATTACGCTTAATAAAGATCGAATTAAATTAGAAACAAGAGCAGACAAATTAAAAGAAGTAGAAAGACGTTCACTTCGAATTGTACAAGTTAAAGCAGATCCTGAAGACGATAATTTATAATAGTTAATAATACAACAAACCCCAAGCTTTAGATATTAAACTCTATCGCTTGGGGTTTGTTGTATTTACAAATATAAACTTCTACAAATCACTTTCTTCTGGAATGGGATAATGTTCGAAAATGTCTCCAGATTCAATTGCATAACTAAGATTTTCTAACCATTTGCAATATAACTTTGTGTGATTAAGTTGAGCTTGGATACTATCAACTGTCGCTTGCTCTTCATCACTTAAATCATTATTTTTAGAAAGCTCTTCTATAATGGCTTCTGCTTTTTTTGTTGCTTCTAAGTTTGTATCGACTTCACGTTCCCATTTTTGTGTAAAGAAATTTCGGAAAAAATTGAAAAAATTTTTCTCAGCAACAAAATGCTGTTTACGGCTACCACGTGTGAATTGCTGTTTAACAATATCATACTCTTGTAGTTTTTTTACTCCAGTACTCATGCTAGGTTTACTCATTTGTAAATGCTCACGCATCTCATCAAGTGTCATACTACCTTCAAAAACCATTGTACCGTATAAATTACCAACACTTCTATTTGTTCCATACAAATCCATGGTTTCGCCAATTGAATTAATTACTAAATCTTTAGCTTCTTCAATTCTCTGATTGACATGATTAGAATCGCTCATATGGCACCTCCCTTAAGCTTTTTATAAGAAGTGATTGACTATCACATTTTTATATTCTCACCCATTATATGATTTTTTCTTATGAGTTTCAAAATACAGTTTCAATTACTATTAAAATTTAAATTTTGGATATATTGAAAATGATACAAAAAACGATATTTTGCAAACTTATAAAAAATATGCTAAGCTAACTTTGTAAAATTCGTTAAATAAAAATTTAACAAACTTAACGGAGGTAAGATGATGGAACTTGTAAAAAATTTGTCTAATCGCCAATATATCGATGGAGAATGGGTTGAAAGTTCAAAAAAGAATACCAGAGATATTATAAATCCATATAATCAAGAAGTAATTTTTACTGTTACAGAAGGCACAAAAGAAGATGCAGAACAAGCTATTTTAGCTGCACGCCGTTCATTTGAAAATGGCGAGTGGTCACAAGAAACAAGTGAAGTCAGAGGTAAAAAGGTAAGAGCAATCGCTGACAAAATTACGGAAAATCGCGATGAACTAGCAAAATTAGAAACGTTAGATACTGGTAAAACTTTAGAAGAGTCATACGCAGACATGGATGACATCGCTAATGTGTTTAATTATTTTGCAGGTTTAGCTGACAAAGATGGAGGAGAAATAATTAATTCTCCAATTCCCGATACAGAAAGTAAAATCATAAAAGAACCTGTAGGCGTGGTGACTCAAATTACACCGTGGAATTATCCTTTATTACAGGCTTCATGGAAAATCGCACCTGCATTAGCGACAGGTTGTTCACTTGTCATGAAACCAAGTGAAATCACACCGCTTACGACAATTCGTGTTTTTGAATTAATGGAAGACGTTGGATTTCCTAAAGGCGTAATTAATTTAGTATTAAGTAGTGGTGAAGAAATTGGTGATACGTTATCTGGCCATGAAGAGGTAGATTTAGTATCATTTACTGGCGGCATTGAAACAGGTAAACATATCATGAAAAATGCTGCTAACCATGTGACTAACATCGCCTTAGAGCTTGGTGGTAAAAACCCTAATATTATTTTTGATGACGCTGATTTTGAATTGGCAGTAGATCAAGCTTTAAATGGTGGTTATTTCCATGCAGGACAAGTATGCTCAGCAGGTTCAAGAATTTTAGTGCATAACGATATTAAAGATAAATTTGAAAAAGCATTAATTGAACGTGTAGAAAAAATTAAATTAGGTAATGGATTCGATGAAGATACAGAAATGGGACCTGTTATTTCTTCAGAACATCGCTCTAAAATTGAGAAATATATGGAAGTAGCTAAAGAAGATGGTGCAACCATTGCCACTGGTGGTAAACGTCCAGATAGAGAAGATTTAAAAGATGGTCTATTCTTTGAACCTACAGTTATTACAAATTGCGAGACTCATATGCGTATTGTTCAAGAAGAAGTATTTGGACCTGTTGTTACAATAGAAGGTTTCAATAGTGAAGAAGAAGCAATCAAACTCGCAAATGATTCTATTTATGGTTTAGCGGGGGCTGTTTTTTCTAAAGATATAGGAAAAGCACAACGTGTTGCTAACAAACTTAAATTAGGTACAGTTTGGATTAATGATTTCCATCCATACTTTGCTCAAGCACCATGGGGTGGTTATAAACAATCTGGTATAGGTCGTGAATTAGGTAAAGAAGGATTAGAAGAATATCTCATTTCTAAGCACGTACTTACCAATACAAATCCACAACCAGTAAATTTCTTTAGTAAATAAATGATGGTTTGAACAATTAATCATGGACCGTAAGAGTGACAATTTTACGGTCCTCTTATTTTGAATAGAACGAGTGTATGACATAAAACGATATAAAAAATGGAAAGTTAAATTTAAAAGAAAGGGCGGAAAAGATATGAGTAAAAATCAATCATATGATTATGTTATTATCGGCGGTGGAAGTGCTGGCTCAGTATTAGGAAATCGTTTGTCTGAGGATAAAGATAAAGACGTGCTTGTATTAGAAGCGGGTAGAAGTGACTATCCATGGGATTTATTTATACAAATGCCAGCAGCATTAATGTTTCCATCTGGTAATCCTTTTTATGATTGGAGATATCAAACAGAAGAGGAACCTCACATGGGACGCAAAGTTGACCACGCACGAGGTAAAGTATTAGGTGGCTCTAGCTCAATTAACGGTATGATTTATCAACGTGGTAATCCAATGGACTATGAAGGTTGGGCTGAACCAGAAGGTATGGAAACATGGGACTTTGCACATTGTTTACCATATTTTAAAAAATTAGAAAAGACATTTGGAGCAGCACCATACGATAAATTTAGAGGCCACGATGGTCCTATTAAATTAAAACGTGGACCAGCAACGAATCCATTATTTAAGTCATTCTTTGATGCAGGTGTAGAAGCAGGCTATCATAAAACAAAAGATGTGAATGGCTATAGACAAGAAGGATTTGGTCCATTTGATAGTCAAGTACATAATGGACGACGTGTGTCAGCGTCACGTGCTTACTTACGTCCAGCAATGAAACGTAAAAACTTAACAGTTAAAACACGAGCATTTGTTACAAAAATTCATTTTGAAGGTAATAAAGCAACGGGTGTCACTTTTAAACGTAATGGTAAACTTCATACTGTAAAGGCAGGGGAAGTGATTCTTTCAGGTGGTGCATTTAATACGCCACAATTATTACAATTATCTGGTATAGGAGATGCCGAATTCTTAAAATCAAAAGGCATTGAACCACGCATGCATTTACCAGGTGTTGGAGAAAACTTTGAAGATCATTTAGAAGTATATATTCAACATAAATGTAAGCAACCTGTTTCATTACAACCAAGTTTAGATGTAAAACGTATGCCTTGGATTGGATTACAATGGATATTTGCACGTAAAGGTGCAGCTGCTTCTAACCACTTTGAAGGCGGTGCCTTTGTGAGATCAAACGATCAAGTTGCATATCCTAATTTAATGTTCCATTTCTTACCTATCGCTGTTAGATATGATGGACAAAAAGCACCGGTTGCGCATGGATATCAAGTTCATGTTGGACCAATGTATTCCAATTCTCGTGGTAGCTTAAAAATAAAATCTAAAGACCCATTTGAAAAACCAAGTATTGTGTTTAATTATCTTTCAACTAAAGAGGATAAACAAGAATGGGTTGAAGCTATTCGAGTTGCGCGTAATATTCTATCTCAACACGCGATGGATCCATTTAACGGTGGTGAAATTTCACCAGGACCATCTGTACAAACAGATGAAGAAATTTTAGATTGGGTACGCAAAGATGGAGAAACTGCTCTACATCCGTCATGTAGTGCTAAAATGGGTCCAGCGTCTGATCCTATGTCAGTTGTAGATCCTTTAACAATGAAAGTTCATGGCATGGAAAATTTACGTGTCGTTGATGCATCAGCAATGCCTCGTACAACAAATGGTAATATCCATGCACCGGTGCTAATGCTTGCAGAAAAAGCGGCAGATATCATTCGCGGTAGAAAACCATTAGAACCACAATACGTTAATTATTATAAACATGGTGTTAGTGATGAAAAGGCTGGAGCAATGGAATTTGATCCGTATTATAAACATTAAATAAAAGTCTTAATAATAAAACAAGTCTAAAATGTTAGCATACACATATCTATAAAATAATTGCATCATAGTTGACTGAAATGCTGTATGCTTATAAAAAGTACTGTATATAAAGTCATCCTTATGAGGAGTGGAGTAATGAATTAAGAATAAATTCTATTCCACTTCTTTTTTTAATCGCTCTACAACATTTTTAATATGTAAAAGCATATAATGAATGAAAAGGAGTGAAATGAGATGATTAAAGATTTAGTACAACGTTTGCGATATAAGGAAAAACGTATGATCGATATCCGTAGACATTTACATGAACATCCAGAGTTATCATTTCATGAAACAGAAACACCTAAATATATTGCAGACTTTTATAAAAGTAAAGAGTGTAAAGTAGAAACTAATATAGGACAAAATGGTGTGAAGGTAACGATAGATAGTGGCAAACCTGGTAAAACTATTGCCATTCGTGCTGATTTTGATGCGCTTCCAATTCAGGAAGATACAGGTGTATCATTTGCCTCTAAAAATGATGGAGTAATGCATGCGTGTGGTCATGATGCGCATACAGCATATATGCTTATTTTGGCAGAAACATTGATAGAATTGAAACAACAATTTAATGGTAAAGTGATTATTATTCATCAACCAGCTGAAGAAATGCCACCAGGTGGTGCAAAGGGCATGATTGAAGATGGCGTATTAGATGGCGTTGATCATGTTTTAGGTGCCCACGTGATGACGAATATGGATTCCGGTAAAGTTTATTATCGTAAGGGTAATGTTCAAACAGGACGTTCTTATTTTAAATTAGTTGTAAAAGGTGAAGGAGGGCATGGTTCTTCTCCACATACAGCAAATGATGCAATTGTAGCCGGAGCTCATTTTGTAACGACTGCTCAAACGGTAGTATCACGTCGGATTAGTCCATTTGAAACGGGCGTCGTAACAATCGGCTCATTCGATGGTAAAGGACAATTTAACGTTATTAAAGACAAAATAACTATTGAAGGAGACGTTCGTGCATTGACAGATGATACACGTGATCGTATCGAAACGTCTTTAAAACAGATGGTTCATGGTTTGGAAGAAACGTTTGGCGTAAATTGTGAGTTTACATTTAGTAAAGATTATCCTGCATTATATAATGATCCAGACTTTACTGAATATGTTGCAGACACGATTAAACAAGCAAAATTAGATGATGTTATAGGCGTAGAAGTATGCGAACCTCAACCACCATCTGAAGACTTTGCATTTTACGCTAAAACATTGCCAAGCACATTTATATATGCAGGTGCGAAACCTAAAGACGGTAAAGTTTATCCTCATCATCATCCTAAGTTCACTATAGATGAATCAAGTATGTTGGTTGCTGCAGAAGCAGTAGGTGCAGTTGTATTAACTTATCTAACTAGAAACTAATAGAAAATACGTATATTTAAAGCATAAACCTACGATTATAGAGTGGTGATAAGTCTATACTCTAGTATTAAAGTATATGTCATGATAGTATTAGCGTATATCTTAATATCGGGGTGAGTTAATGACTTTCTATGATTTTATGCAAGGATTTGTCGATGATAAGACCCCATTAGGTGAACTTGCCACATGGATAAATCAAGATGAAAATTTTCCAAAACATGAATATCTTGCGGAAAATATACTTGATTACTTTACAAATATAGCGATGCAAGATCATGAATTCTTAGAAATCGTTAAACGTTCTCTATCATTATATGAGGGATTATAAAAGAAAGATATATTTTGAAATTGATAGCTTAAAGCTAGTTTAGGTTTAGAAATGAAGGAAAAAGAAATGATTTTAACAGATAGTTATAAAACATATGTAGTAGAAGAAAAAGGAAATCAAAATATTTCTATCGAAAAAAATAATGATGTTCAACATTATTCTGTACTTGAATCAATAAATGAGTTAACAAATGACTCATTTTGCGTTTTAAATCATTTATTTGTAAATGAAGGTAATGAGTCTAAATTTGAAGCTAAATTTTTAGAACGTCCAAAACATTTACAAGATATGTCAGGATTTAAAGCCTTACGCTTTTTACGTCCTGAAACTAAACATCATCACTATATCATTTTAACGCTATGGAAAGATCGACAATCGTTCTATGATTGGCAAAATTCAAAAGCTTATGGTAACATACACAAACAAAGAGGTACTAAACAAGGTGTTGATCATAAGATAGTTAACCGTGATTTATCTTATAATATAAGAATAGAACTTGCTAATTTAGAAACGGGTATTGATGTAGACAATATTTTTTAATATTCAAAGATTAAGTTTCTATAAAGTAATATTCTAATATAGAAACTTAATCTTTTTTTATTTAAAACAACTGCCAAGTAGAATTACGTGAAATTAAGACATATGACTTTATGAAAGATAAAGACTTAAAAATTGGAAGGAAAATAAAGTAATGAATAATTTAAATTTATTAGCACCAGAGACATATAATATTGTATCTGAAATTGAAAAACATGCTTCAAATCAAAGTAAACAAGCAATTATTTATGAAAATGGTGTTGAAGATCCTATCACTGTTACATATGCTGAGTTAATTGAAAACGCTAATAAAGTAGGACATGTATTATTAAATCATGGGCTAAAAAAAGGTGATAAAGTGTTAATTATGATGCCACGTGCTATTATCACTTATGAACTTTATATTGCAGCATTAAAATTAGGTATTGCAATCATCCCAAGTTCTGAAATGTTAAGAACAAAGGATTTACAATATCGTATTACTCACGGAGAAATTAATGCAGTGATTGCGCTAGCTGACTTTATAAAAGAATTTAAAGATATTAAAGAATATCATGAATTAACAAAATTTGTTGTTAATGGTCATGAAGAGGATTGGATTAGCATTGAAGATGAAAAAACAAAACAAAGTTATGAATTAGACATAGCTCATACAACAAGGGATGATATTGCTATTTTATCTTATACTTCTGGTACTACAGGTAATCCAAAAGCTGTTACACATACTCATGGTTGGGGATATGCACATATGAAAATGGCACCTAAACATTGGTTGTCTATAACAGAAAATGACTTAGTGTGGGCAACTGCTGCACCTGGTTGGCAAAAATGGGTATGGAGTCCTTTCTTATCCATTATGGGAACAGGTGCGACAGCATTTGTGTATAATGGTAAATTTAATCCTTCACGCTATTTATCATTATTACAAAACTTTAAAATTAATGTGTTTTGCTGTACACCAACCGAATATCGTATGATGGCAAAATTAGATAACTTAGAAAAATACAACTTAGAGCATTTACATAGCGCAGTATCAGCAGGCGAACCATTAAATAGAGAAGTTGTTGAACAATTCCGTAAGCATTTTGACTTAACAGTTCGTGACGGATATGGCCAAACAGAGAGTACATTATTAATTGGCTTCTTAAAAGATACAGAACCACGCCCTGGCTCTATGGGTAAAGCGATTCCTGGTAGTCGTGTAGCCATTGTTGATGATGATGGGAATAAAGTGGATACAAATGTAAAAGGTAATATAGCACTGCCACTTGATTTTCCTGGATTATTTAAAGGTTACTTTAAAGATGAGGAACGTACAAAAGCTTCACATGCAGGAGAGTATTACATTACTGGAGATTTAGCACATGTCGATGAAGATGGTTACTTCTGGTTTGAAGGTCGCCGTGACGATATTATTATTAGTTCTGGTTATACTATTGGACCTTTCGAAGTTGAAGATGCGCTAACAAATCATGAGGTAGTAAAAGAATGTGCAGTTGTAGCAAGTCCACATCCAATTCGTGGTAATATTGTTAAAGCATTTATTATTTTAAAAGAGGGTTATGAACCAAGCGATGATTTAGTAAAAGAATTACAAGCCTTCTGTAAAAAAGTAGTAGCACCATATAAATATCCACGTGCGATTGAATTTGTAGATGATTTACCAAAAACAAATTCTGGTAAAATTCGTCGTGTTGAATTACGTGATGCTGAATTCAAAAAATATAACGAATCACAAAATAAATAGTACTATCAATGACACTGATAAATTAGTATGTCACTAATTTATCAGTGTTTTTTTATAATTAAAATATTAATTTACTTGAGAAGATCAATGCATGAAATGTGTCAATAATTAGAAAAAACAAAAATAAAGATAATTTTAATTGTATTTCTTGTTTTATTATGACATACTTTTAATTAATTAGTATGACATAATAAAAAATGAGGTGATTCTTATGACTAAATATATATATGCATTTGATGAAGGACAAAAGTCGATGAGAAATTTATTGGGAGGTAAAGGAGCCAATCTATCTGAAATGAAACGCTTAGGTTTACCTGTGCCAGACGGTTTTACAATTACCACAGCAGCATGTATTGAATATTTAAAACAAGGACAGTCATTATCTACTGATATTAAAACAGAATTGATTGAACATTTGGCTTCATTTTCAGAGAGAACAGGAAAAACATTTTCTTCCGATACTAATTTATTGCTTGTTTCTGTCAGAAGTGGCGCTAAAATTTCCATGCCAGGAATGATGGATACGATACTAAACTTGGGGCTAAATGATGATAATGTAGAAAAATTAGCAGAAAAAACTGGAGATAAACGTTTTGCTTATGACTGTTATCGTCGTTTACTACAAATGTTTGGTGAAGTTGTATATAACGTGCCTATGCAAGCGTTTGATACATATTTCGAACAATATAAAAAACAATATCATTTTGAAAATGACGCTGCTATTAGTGCGGAAGGTTTACAAGAAATTTGTAAGCGCTTTAAAGGAATATATGTAGAAGAAGTACATAAACCCTTCCCACAGGAGCCTTTGAAACAACTGGAAGAAGCCATAGAAGCCGTATTTAAATCATGGGATAATGATCGTGCTCGTATTTATCGAGATTTAAATGATATTCCACACGATATTGGTACAGCAGTAAATGTCCAGGAAATGGTTTTTGGTAATAGTGGAGATAATAGTGGTACAGGTGTTGCTTTTACGCGGAATCCAGTGACTGGTGAAAATAAATTATTTGGTGAATATCTACTTAATGCACAAGGGGAAGATGTTGTTGCAGGTATTCGTACACCTAAAGATATCTCAACATTGCACGATCAAATGCCAAAGGTTCATCAAGAATTTGTAAACGTGACAAAACAATTAGAAAAACACTATAAGGATATGCAAGATATTGAATTTACAATTGAAAATGGGCAATTATATTTACTCCAAACTCGTAATGGCAAACGTACAGCACGTGCTGCTATTCAAATTGCTGTAGATTTAGTGAACGAAGGCATTATTACTAAAGAAGAAGCAATGGCAAAGGTTGAAGTAAAATCAATCGATCAACTTTTACATCCGAATTTCGATGAATCTTCATTAAAAGAAGCAACAGTTATATCGAAAATGGGATTACCAGCGAGTCCAGGTGCTGCAACAGGACAAATTGTGTTTACTGCTGAAGAGGCGAAAATACAATCCGAACAAGGCAAGACAGTCATCTTGATGAGACCAGAAACTTCTCCTGAAGATATTGAAGGTATGATAGCAAGTGAAGCAATTGTAACGACACATGGCGGTATGACATCTCATGCAGCAGTTGTTGCTCGTGGAATGGGGAAATGCTGTGTGACAGGATGTTCTGATTTAGAAATTAATACGAGTGCCAAGACAGTGTACTATGGCAATCAAACACTTCACGAAGGAGATGTGGTATCAGTCGATGGTTCAAAAGGGGATATTTATTTAGGTGAGGTTAAAACAGTAAATGCTGAGCATAGTGAGTCATTCAATCAATTTATGGAATGGTCAGAAGAAACAGCCCGTCTAAAAGTACGTATGAATGCAGAAACACCTCAAGACATTAAAGTGGGTTACCAATTTGGTGCTAAGGGTATTGGATTAGTACGTACAGAGCATATGTTCTTTGGGGCTAAACGGCTGATAGAGATGAGACGCTTCATCTTATCATCGTCTCATGAAGATCGTCTAGAAGCACTCAATCATATTAAACAATATCAAGTAGAGGACTTTAAAGAAATCTTTAAATTATCTGGTGAGCATCCTACAATAGTACGTTTACTTGATCCACCATTGCACGAATTCTTACCTCATACTGAAGAAGATATTGCTAATGTTGCGAAGCAATTAAATATTTCAAAGGAGACATTAGATAAACGTATTGTGGATTTAAATGAAGTGAACCCGATGCTTGGACATCGTGGCTGTCGATTAGCAATCACATATCCTGAACTATATGAAATGCAAGTAGAAGCGATTATTGAAAGCGTATTTAAACTGAAAGAAGAAGGCATTCAGTGTAAACCGGAAATTATGATTCCTTTAGTATCAACAGTAGAAGAATTTACAACTTTAAAAGAAACGCTCGTTAATACAATTCAACACTTAGAGGAACAACATCAAGATAAAGTAGAATACTTAATGGGAACAATGATTGAAACGCCACGCGCCTGTCTTATTGCAGATCAATTAGCCCAACACTGTGACTTCTTTAGTTTCGGTACCAATGATTTAACACAATTGTCATTTGGTTTCTCTAGAGATGATGCAGGGAAGTTTATAAACGTGTATACTGAAAGAAATATATTGAAACTTGACCCATTTCAAACCTTAGATAAAGACGGGGTTGGAAAACTAATTGAAATGGCAGTTAAACAAGCAAAGAAAGTGAATGAAAATATTAAGGTTGGTGTATGTGGTGAATTAGGTGGAGATGCGAAATCTATTCATTATTTCAATCATTTACCAATTGATTATGTATCATGTTCACCATTCCGAATCCCAGGAGCCATTTTAGCGACTGCTCAGAGTCAAGTGGAGGAAAATGAGTAATCAAAAATGAATGAAGTCGAGTCACAAGTATCTAGTTTAAAATTGTTTATTGTTTCAGATTCAATTGGAGAAACTGCTCAACGTATGATTCATGCAACGTTAACCCAGTTTCCAAATTTAAACAATGTAGAAATTAAAAAATTTCCTTACATTAAAGATGAGGAAGAATTTCTAAATATATTAAATTTAGCGAAAGAACACCATGCAATCGTAGCTACGACATTAGTTAGTGAATCATTTAATGCACTTGGTCATGAATTTGCTAGAGAACATGAGATCCCATATGTAGACTATATGTCTGATTTAATTAGTATTATTGAGCATGTGACAGATGAAAAACCATTGATGGAAAGTGGTGCGTTAAGAAAGTTAAATGAAGAGTATTTTAAACGTATTGAAGCTATTGAATATTCAGTGAAATATGACGATGGTAAGCATTTTTCAGATATAGGCGAAGCAGATGCATTAATTGTAGGGGTATCACGTACGTCAAAGACACCACTTAGTATGTATTTAGCGAATAAAGGTTATAAAATAGCCAATATTCCTTTAGTACCTGAAATTAATATTCCAGATAGCGTGTTTCAACAAAAAGGGTTACAAGTTTTTGGATTAACTGCAAGTCCACAGTATATTGCAAATATACGAAAAAATCGTGCTGAAACATTAGGTTTGTCGAAAGAGTCTCAATATAATAATTTAAAGCGTATAAAAGAAGAACTCAGTTATTCAGAAGAAGTATTTAAAAAATTAAATGCTACAGTTATTAATACTGAGTATAAATCTATTGAAGAATCAGCTTTTTATATTGAAAAGTTTTTACAAAATAATAAATAATCATCATATACGGTTGTAAGTAAACCATTAAGTGGTTGTAATGAAATTATGCTATGATAAACAATTTAATCATTCAACTAAACGTTCTTATTATTTAGCTTATATTAATAAATCTTTCTGTTTAATTTAATTATAATAAGTTTATTAATTCGAATAATTAAGTTTTTCTGATTTACAATTGACTATATTTGTTTTAACATAGTAATGAAAGACTTAACACATTACTAAAAACAATATATTGATTACTAGATATTAGGGAAACAAGAGCAACAGGTAATTATATTATATTGTTAAACATAATTTTTGGAGAGGTGTACAAACATGACAGAATCAAAAGATATGATTATTGTCGGTGCTGGTGTAATTAGTACAACAGTTGCATCTATGTTCAATGAACTTGTACCTAACTGGAACATTGATCTTTATGAACGTTTAGATCGTCCAGGTATCGAAAGTTCAAACGAACGTAACAATGCTGGTACTGGTCACGCTGCATTATGTGAATTAAACTATACTGTAAGACAACCAGATGGAACAATTGACATTGAAAAAGCAAAACAAATCAATGAACAATTTGAAATTTCTAAACAATTCTGGGGTCACTTAGTAGAATCAGGTCAAATTAAAGATCCTAGAGACTTCATTCATCCTTTACCACATATTAGTTTCGTACGTGGTAAAAACAATGTTCAATTCTTAAAAGAACGTTATGAAAAAATGAAAGATTTCCCTATGTTCGATGACATCGAATACACTGAAGACATCGAAGTAATGAGAAAATGGATTCCATTAATGATGCAAGGTCGTTTCGATGATGGCTTAATGGCTGCTAGTAAAATCGACGAAGGTACTGACGTAAACTACGGTGAATTAACTCGTAAAATGGCTCATAACCTACAAAACGATAATTCAAACGTAAACGTTAATTATAATCACGAAGTACAAGACTTCAAGCGTTTATCTAACGGTAAATGGCAAGTTAAAATTAAAGATTTAGCTAATAATACAGTTATTACTAAAGAAGCTGACCACGTATTCATCGGCGCTGGTGGTGGATCAATTCCATTATTACAAAAAACTGGTATCGAAGAAGGTAAACATATCGGTGGTTTCCCAATCATCGGTCAATTTATCGCTTGTACAAATCCAGAAGTTATTGAACAACACGATGCGAAAGTATATGGTAAAGAGCCACCTGGCACACCACCAATGACTGTTCCTCACTTAGATACTCGTTATATCGATGGTGAAAGAACATTATTATTTGGACCATTCGCAAATGTTGGCCCTAAATTCTTAATTCATGGTTCTAACTTAGATTTATTCAAATCAGTTAAACCACACAATATCACTACGTTATTAGCTGCAGCAGTTAAAAATATGTCATTACTTAAATATTCATTTGACCAAATCATCATGACTAAAGAAGGTTGTATGAACCACTTACGTACGTTCTACCCTGAAGCTCGTGACGAAGATTGGCAAGTATATACTGCTGGTACACGTGTACAAGTTATTAAAGATGATGAAAAAGAAGGTAAAGGATTCATCCAATTCGGTACAGAAGTGGTTGACTCTAAAGACCATTCTATCATCGCTTTACTTGGTGAATCACCAGGGGCTTCTACATCAGTTTCAGTAGCATTAGAAGTTATCGAAAGAAACTTCGCTCAATATTTAGATGAATGGAAACCAAAAATCAAAAAAATGATTCCTTCATATGGTGAATCATTAATTAACGATGTTGACTTAATGAGAAAAACTCGTCGTTTAACATCTAAACAATTAGAATTAGGTTTCTACGAAAATGCTAATACTAAATAAGAGAAATTAAATAGCTGCTAACAGGACATGATATCCTGTTAGCAGTTTTTTTATTTTACATTAAATAAGTAAGCTTTATCATCAATTTAACTGGGTTGATTACTGTTTTAGAATAAAAAAAGTGATGAGCATATTGCTCATCACTTTTTAAATAAAATCTTACTATTAGTTTTTGTTTACTGAAGCATCGTAGATTGAATCTACTGCATCGCCTAAAGCTTTATCAAATTCTTCTTTTGATTGGCTAGCGCGTAAATCACTTGCTAATGCACGAGAGAAGCTTGCGATTAATTCATCGTTCTCTTTTAATAATTTGTTTGCTTCGTCTCTGCTGTAACCACCAGATAATACAACAACACGAACAACATTTGGATGATCAGCTAATTCTTTGTATAAGTTAGCTTTAGTAGGGATAGTTAATTTTAACATTACTAATTGATCATCATTTAAAGAATCTAAGCCTTTTTTAAGTTCAGCTTTTAATACTTCTTCAATTTCAGCTTTATCTTTAGCATTAATGTTTACTTCAGGTTCGATGATTGGTACTAAACCTTTAGCAATGATTTTTTTAGCGAATTCAAATTGTTGTTCAACAACGTCTTTGATACCTTGTTCATTTAATTCTAAGATGTTAGAACGCATTTTAGTACCGAAGATATGACGTTCAACTGCACGATCTAAAGTTTCATCTAAGTTGTCGATAGGTTTCATTAACTGAACACCATTTTTTTCTTCAGCTAACCCTTTGTCAACTTTTAAGAAAGGAACGACACCTTTATCAGCTAAGTAGTCTCCAGTGTATTTACCTTCAACTTCACGATCCATAGTTTGTTCAAAAAGAATCGCACCTAAAATTTTATCTGAAGTGAATGAAGGTGAAGTTACAACACGAGTACGCATATCATGTACAAGTTGGAACATTTCGTCATCATTGCTGTATTGATCTTCGTTTACACCATATTCTTTTAATGCTTTTGGAGTACTACCACCACTTTGGTCTAATGCAGCGATGAATCCTTTTCCATTACTTACTTTTTCTAATTGTTCTTTATTCATTATGCTTTTCACTCCTTTAATAAACTTTCAATATCATTATCGTAAAAAATACTAATATTCTCAAGTATAAAGTAATTAATTATTGAAATTTCTTAATTAACAATTTACAATTTTATGAAATTACCGTATTTATACATTTCATGTGAACATTCAAACATATTCAAAGGGGATTGTTATGAAACAACGTATATTAATTATTGGTAGCCCTGGTTCTGGAAAATCAACATTGGCATATCAACTACATTTAAAATATCAACTTCCACTTTATCATATTGATCAAATTCAATGGCTTAATAATAAAAACGTCATTACTTTTGAAGAATTAAAACAAAAACTTGAATCTATTGTAGTAAAAGAAGAATGGATTATTGATGGAAATTATTCTAGTACACTTAGTATGAGATTAAAATATGCAACTAAAGTCATATGGATTAAAGAACCAAGAGTAAAATGTATAGTTAGAGTAATCAAGCGTTACATATATTCATTATTTAAAAGAGAACATATTGGAGGAAATCCTAAAACGTTAAGTTTTGAATTTATTAAGTATATTTGGGATTTTCCTAAAAATAATGAGCAATTTATCATCCAGCAAATGAAAGGATCAATGCCAAATGTTCAGTGGATCATCGATGATTCTAAAGCATTGTCTTTACTTTGCTTTAAAGAACCATAAATTAAATTATTCAAAAAATTTAATAAATGTAAATATTAAATAGAATATTTTATAAAATCTTGGTATATCGTATATTTTTTGTTGAAGTATGCTATTCTAACAATAAGTTAAGTTCTTATTAATAGAAATTAGTCTTTATTTTTAAATCATTTACATATTACAACTAAGAACTTAATTAATACATACATATTCTCTTGGAGGAACAGTAGTGAAGAAAAATAAAATTTTTGCTGTATTAACAACAAGTGCACTATTACTTGCTGCTTGTAGTAATGGAGATCATTCATCCGATAGTGGACAAAAAGGTGACAATCAAAAAAATGAACAATCAAGTAGTCAAAGTGATGCGTTAAAGAAAAATAATGAAAAAAACAAAAATGAAAATAAAGTAGATTATCCTAAAGATGGTGTTAAAGGTATTTATGTAACAAGTAATTCTACACAGGGCGCTAAAATGGATGAATTAGTTAAATTCATCAAAGACTCTAATTTAAATACAATGGTTATCGATGTTAAAGATGATACAGGTAACATTACTATGAAATTAAATACTGGGAACAAACAAGTTGATAAAAACACACTTGATATAGTAGATGGTAAAAAGTTATTGAAAAAATTACATGATAATAACATTTATCCTATTGCACGTATTGTAACATTTAAAGATACAAAATTAGCAAATGAACACCCGGAATGGACTTTCAGAAATAGTGATGGCTCTGTTTGGACAAATGGTAAAGGAGATAGCTTTGTTAATCCATTTATGAAAGAAGTATGGAAGTATGATATTGATGTTGCAAAAGCAGCGGCAAAAGCAGGCTTCCAAGATATTCAATTTGACTATGTACGCTTCCCAGAAGGATTTGAAAATCAAGCGGATAGCTTAACTTATAATAAAGGTGAATATAAAAATAGTCAGATGAGTTCAGGCGACCAACGTGTAGATACAATTACTAAATTCTTAGAATATGCAAATAAAGAATTAAAACCAATGGGAGTCAATGTGTCAGCTGATGTATTTGGTTATTCTGCATTAGTTGAAAATGCACCTGGTATTGGTCAAAGCTTCCCTAAAATCTCTAAAAATGTAGATGCCATTTCATCAATGATTTATCCATCTCATTGGAGCAATGGAGATTTCGGTTTACAAGCACCAGATACTGAACCATATAAAACTGTCAATCGCTATATTCAAAAAGAAAATAGTTTATTAGATACATTAGGTAAAGATAAGCCTATTTCAAGACCATGGATTCAAGACTTTACCGCTTCATATTTAGGTGCTGGTAATTATATTGATTATGATGCAAAAGCGATATCTGAAGAAGTTCAAGCTTTAAAAGATAACGGTGTTAATGAATTCTTATTATGGAATGCAGGTAATGATTATACAGAAGGTGTTAATTATAATCCTAAAAAAGGTAATGCTAAAGAACAAGACCCTGAAGGTGTAGAACAAACTAATAACAAAGATGATCAAAATTCTAATAGTCAAGATAATGAACAAGCGGATAATAAAAATAAATAATATGGATACAGTTTCTCGTGTGTTCATTTAGTATGGAAATGATTTATCTTGTAGAATTATTTAAAAAACATACTAAGATTAGCTGTGAAGAAATCTATGACGATAGATTTCTTCACAGCTATTTTTTATAGTTGTAGAGAG
>NZ_JBXWKZ010000038.1:0-21179 GCF_058191515.1 Staphylococcus sp. CoH_129_LAB_1
GGCCTAGCTCAATTGGTAGAGCAACTGACTTGTAATCAGTAGGTTGGGGGTTCAAGTCCTCTGGCCGGCACCATCTTAATGGAGGGGTAGCGAAGTGGCTAAACGCGGCGGACTGTAAATCCGCTCCTTCGGGTTCGGCAGTTCGAATCTGCCCCCCTCCACCATCTTATTGGGCTATAGCCAAGCGGTAAGGCAACGGACTTTGACTCCGTCACGCGCTGGTTCGAATCCAGCTAGCCCAGCCATACGAGCCATTAGCTCAGTTGGTAGAGCATCTGACTTTTAATCAGAGGGTCAGAGGTTCGATTCCTCTATGGCTCACTTTACGCACTCCTTAATGGAGTGCTTTTTTATTACTCATTTTTAATATTGGTTTTTTGAAAAAATTTATAAGTATTATTTTCATAGTATGACAGTTATATCTATCATTGGTATAATTATGAGTATGAAAGTTATATACGGAGGAGATGTTATGGATTTTTCCAACTTTTTTAATAATCTTAGTACTTTGAAGATTATTACAAGTATATTAGATATACTTATCGTCTGGTATGTCCTTTATCTTCTCATTACTGTATTTAAAGGAACTAAAGCAATTCAACTGCTTAAAGGTATATTATTTATAGTTATTGGACAACAAGTAAGTAAACTTCTTAATTTAACTGCTACCTCAAAGTTATTTGATATTGTGATTCAATGGGGCGTTTTGGCTTTAATTGTGATATTTCAACCAGAAATTAGACGAGCACTTGAACAATTAGGGCGTGGAAGCTTATTTAAGCGTTATACCAATACTTACAGTCATGATGAAGAAAAATTAATCCAATCTGTATCAAAGGCTGTTCAGTATATGGCTAAAAGACGAATTGGAGCATTAATTGTTTTTGAAAAGGAAACTGGATTGCAAGACTATATTGAAACTGGTATATCAATGAATTCTGAAATATCTCAAGAATTACTAATAAATGTTTTTATACCTAATACACCATTACATGATGGAGCAATGATTGTTCAAAACACTAAAATTGCTAGTGCTGCATGTTATTTACCACTTTCAGATAGTAATAAAATTTCTAAAAGTTTAGGTACTAGACATAGAGCGGCCGTAGGGATTTCTGAGGTTTCGGATTCATTTACTGTGGTGGTATCTGAAGAAACCGGTTCAATATCAGTTACTTTCGATGGCAAATTAAGACGAGATGTCTCTAATGAAGTATTCGAAGAGTTATTAGCTGAACATTGGTTTGGAACTCGCGCTCAAAAGAAGGGTGTGAAATAGCATGTTAGAAAGTAAATGGGGATTAAGATTTTTTGCCTTAATATTAGCAATCTTTTTTTATCTTTCTGTAAATAACGTGTTTGGAAATATTTTTAACAATGACAATCTATCTCAAAATTCTTCTAAAACAATTGAAGATGTACCGGTAGAAATTCTTTATAATACTAAAAGCTTACACGTTACTAAATCAACAGATACCGTTGATGTTACTATCTCGGGACCTCAATCAAAGTTATTAAAAATTGAAAGTTCAGATGATATCAAGGTTACAGTTGATTTATCTAATGCAAAAGCAGGTAATTATAAAGAAGATTATATTGTTAAAGGACTAAGTAACGATATTAGTTATAATGTTAAGCCAAAACATGCTTATATCACTTTAGAGGATAAAGTTACTAAAACGATGCATGTTCAACCTGATATTGCACAAAATAATATTAATTCAAATTATAAAGTTAGTGAAGCTTCTCTAGATAAAGATACTGTTCAAGTTATTGGTGGTGAAAAGCAATTAGATAAAATTGCTTATTTAAAAGCTACATTTAAAAATGCTACAAATATTAGTGAAAATACTTCTGAATTAGCTGAAATTGCTGCATTTGATAAACAGTTGAATAAACTAAACGTACAAATAAAACCTAATAACGTTAAAATGTCAGTGAAACTTGAACCTTACAGTAAAAAGGTAAAAATTAAGACTGTTAAAAAAGGGTCATTACCTGATGGTGAAAATTTAGATAATATTAAACTAAACGAGAATGAAGTAGAAATTTATGGTAATAAAGATGATTTGAAAGATATTAATGAAGTAGAAGCTGAAGTGAATTTAGATGATATAACTGAGTCGACTGATAAGACACTTCAACTCAAACTACCTAAACAGGTTAAGAAGTCTGAATTCAATAAAGTAACAGCACATGTTAATTTAAATTAATATATTAGATAATAAAGGAGAAATAAAAATGGGAAAATATTTTGGAACTGATGGAGTAAGGGGAGTAGCTAATAAAGAATTAACACCTGAATTAGCATTTAAGCTTGGACGCTATGGTGGTTATGTATTAGCACACAATGAAGGAGAGAAACATCCTAGAGTTTTAGTTGGTAGAGATACTCGTGTATCTGGTGAAATGCTAGAATCTGCTTTAATTGCTGGATTAGCTTCAATAGGTGCAGAAGTAATGAGATTAGGAGTTATTTCTACTCCAGGAGTTGCATATTTAACACGGGAAATGGAAGCACAATTAGGAGTAATGATTTCTGCTTCTCATAATCCTGTAGCTGATAATGGCATTAAGTTTTTTGGTGCTGATGGATTTAAACTTTCAGATAAGCAAGAAGAAGAAATTGAACAATTATTAGATCAAGAACAACCTGACTTACCACGTCCTGCGGGTAAAGATATTATGCATTTTTCAGATTACTATGAAGGTGCACAAAAATACTTAAGTTATCTTAAATCTACAATTGATACAAATTTAGAGGGACTTAAAATTACTTTAGATGGAGCAAATGGATCAACTTCTTCACTTGCGCCTTTCTTATTTGGTGATTTAGAAGCAACGACAATTACAATTGGTTGTAATCCTGATGGATACAATATTAATGATGAATGTGGATCTACTCATCCTGAACATTTAGCTGAAAAAGTTGTAGAAACTCAAAGTGATTTTGGTTTAGCTTTTGATGGAGATGGAGATCGTTTAATTGCTGTTGATGAAAAAGGTAACATCATTGATGGTGACCAAATTATGTTTATTATTGGTCAAGAAATGCATAAAAATCATGAATTAAATAATAATATGATTGTATCTACCGTGATGAGTAACTTAGGGTTTTATAAAGCTTTAGAGACAGAAGGTATTGAATCAAATAAAACAAAAGTTGGAGATAGATATGTCGTTGAAGAAATGAGACGAGGTAATTATAATCTAGGAGGAGAACAATCAGGACATATAGTAATGATGGACTATAACACGACTGGTGACGGACTTTTAACTGGAGTACAACTTGCTGGTATTATTAAATCTAGTGGTAAAACGTTAAGTGAGTTAGCAGCACAAATGAAAAAATATCCGCAATCATTAATAAATGTAAAAGTTACAGATAAACATCATGTATCTGAAAATGAAGATGTTAAAATTGTTATGAATGAAGTTGAAAATGAAATGAATGGTGAAGGAAGAATACTAGTTAGACCTTCAGGAACTGAACCATTAGTAAGAGTTATGGTTGAGGCAGCTACAAATGAAGATGCTGAACGCTACGCTCAAAAAATTGCTGATAAAGTAAAAGAAAAAATGGGATTAGATTAATAGTATAATTAAAATAAATAAGAATATACTCTCTTTAAAGTTAAAGTTGTAAAACTGAAAACTTTATAGAGGGTATTTTTTATCAAAAATATAAAGTGAATATCAATTAATATTATAAGTGTAAGAATTAAATATCATAATATTTGAAAATAATTAAGAAAAAAGGGTAAAATGAAGAGTATTGGAAGAAAGGAGGACAGATGAAATAATAATAAAACAAAGCGCCTGGACAAATAATTAATATGTTAATCATTTAGTATTAATTAGGAGAATGCTGATAGATATATTAATTATATTGTAGACGAGGAGAATAGTTATCGATATAATCGGCGGATGCTATTCCGGATGAGGCACATTCGTTAGCTTATTATTTAAAACATGTAGGTAACTAGATGTACAAATATAATAAGAATGCCAAATACAAATAAACAGAAAACATAGAAGTATGATATTTAGAAACCAGTACATTTAAACAAACAACATCAAATAAAAATTTTATATAACAGATAAAATTATCATATGACTATGTAATGGAGGAAAGAAAAATATGTGCGGAATTGTTGGATATATTGGCTATAATAATGCCAAAGAATTATTATTATCTGGTTTAGAAAAATTAGAGTATAGAGGATATGATTCAGCGGGAATTGCTGTTGTCAACGATGAAGGTACTACTGTATTTAAAGAAAAAGGACGTATTGCAGAGTTAAGAAAAGTAGCAGATAGCAATGACATTGATGGTCACATTGGTATTGGTCATACTCGTTGGGCTACTCATGGGGTACCAAGTAACGTTAATTCACATCCTCATCAATCAAATAATGGACGTTTCACTTTAGTACATAATGGTGTCATTGAAAATTATGAAGAACTAAAAAGTGAATACTTAGCAGATGTAACATTTAAATCAGATACTGATACAGAAGTTATCGTTCAATTAATAGAATATTTTTCAAATAAAGGATTAGAAACTGAAGAAGCATTTACCAAAGCAGTATCTTTATTAGATGGATCATATGCTTTAGGTTTGTTAGATTCTGAAGATGAAGACACAATTTATGTAGCTAAAAATAAATCACCTTTACTTGTTGGTATTGGTGACGACTTTAATGTAATTGCTTCAGATGCATTAGCAATGATTAAAGTCACAAATCAATATAAAGAAATTCATGATCATGAAATTGTTATTGTTAAAAAAGAAAGCGTAACAATTAAGGATAAAGAAGGGAATATCCAAGAACGTCCAACATATACAGCTCAAATAGATGCTTCAGATGCTGAAAAAGGTATTTATGATCATTACATGTTAAAAGAAATTAATGAACAACCAGCAGTAATGCGTCGTATTATTCAAGAATACGAAGATGAAAATGGAGAATTAAATATAGATTCTGAAATTATTAAAGATGTATCGAATGCAGATCGTATTTATATCATTGCTGCAGGTACAAGTTATCATGCTGGTTTAGTTGGTAAAGAATATCTTGAAAAATTAGCTGGTGTGCCAACTGAAGTACATGTGGCTTCAGAATTTGTTTATAACATGCCATTATTATCTGAAAAACCTTTATTTATTTATATCTCTCAATCAGGAGAAACAGCAGATAGCCGTGCAGTATTAGTTGAAACAAATAAATTAGGCCACAAGTCTTTAACAATAACAAATGTAGCAGGTTCAACATTATCTCGTGAAGCAGATCATACGTTATTATTACACGCAGGACCTGAAATTGCTGTTGCATCAACTAAAGCTTATACTGCACAAATTGCTGTATTATCAATTCTTTCTCAAGTTGTAGCTAAAGTGCATGGACGAGATAACGATATTGACTTGTTAAGAGAATTAGCAAAAGTAACCACTGCAATTGAAGCAATTGTAGATGATGCGCCTGTAATGGAAAAAATTACTAAAGAATTCTTAGAGACTACTAGGAATGCGTTCTTTATTGGTCGTGCGATGGATTACAATGTAAGTTTAGAAGGAGCATTAAAACTTAAAGAAATTTCATATATTCAAGCTGAAGGATTTGCTGGTGGAGAGTTAAAACACGGTACTATTGCATTAATCGAAGATGATACCCCAGTCATTGCTTTAGCTACTCAAGAAAATGTGAACTTATCCATTCGTGGTAATGTTAAAGAAGTAGTAGCACGTGGCGCTAAACCTTGTATTATTTCAATGGAAGGTTTAGAAAAAGATGGAGACACATATGTGATGCCTCATGTACACGAATTATTAACACCTTTAGTATCAGTAGTAGCGCTACAACTAATCGCATATTATGCAGCTTTACACAGAGGATTAGATGTTGATAAACCTCGTAACTTAGCTAAATCAGTTACAGTTGAATAATTCAATTAAATATGGAGGCATGAGTGACATGTCTCCGTTTTTTAATTTGTGATGAACTTTATAATCATATATTTCTATTGTCTTGAATTAGGATAGTGATAATAAAGGTATAATATATTGTATAGGAATCTTTCCTTTTGTTAAATAATCAGAATTATCATACAATTATTTTAATTAGAGATGATAATTTGATAAATTTGAAATATATCTATAAAAAAAGCAAGGAACAACAATCATTAATGATTTAATTGGCATATTGAAGTGGGAGATAATTGGATTCTTTTTGGCACGAATGGTGCGAGAAAACAACACTATTAAATATCGTTAATTCCTATGACAGTGCTTCTCATGGTGAAATAGAATTGTTTGAAATGATACCAGGTAAAAAAGGATATTCTGCAGAAAATGTTCGTCAACATATTGGATTTATTTCACATAGTTTATTAGAGAAATTTCAAGATAGTGAGAAAATGATTGATGTCGTTTTAAGTAGTATATTTAAATCTATCTGTCTATATAAAATATATTCAGATGAACATATAAAAGAAGATGAAAAATTATTAAGTTTAATAGGGATGTTATCATATAAAGACCAATATTTAGGATGTCTATCAACAGGACAAAAACAAAAAGTAATGATTGTTCGTGCTCTTATACATCAACCAGATGTACTTATTCTTGATGAACCGGCATCGGGATTAGACTTTTTGGCAAGAGAACAGTTATTAAATCTACTAGAAAGTTTAAATGAAACATTCCCTCATTTGACAATTATTTATGATACTCATGTCATAGAGAAAATTACTCCTATATGTAATAAGATATTTTTATTAAAAGATGCTAGTTGTTTTGATAAAGGAAAAACAACAAACATTTTAACTAATTCGGTTATGTCTAAATTTTTTAATAATAAAATTGAAGTTATCCAATATAAAAATCGATATCCTCTTTATTTAAAAGAAAAGTGAGTTTGCACTTTAGATAAATAAATGGCACAATTTTTAAGAAAGAACTAAATGGAGGGTATAACGATGGCAATTGAAAATATTAAAGCAATATTCTTAGATATGGATGGAACAATATTGCATGAAGACAATAAAGCAACAATAAAAACTAAGGAAGTAATTGATCAATTAAGAAAAAAAGACTATAAAGTATTTCTAGCAACAGGACGTTCTTACTCAGAAATTTATAGTTTAGTACCAGAGGGTTTTAAAGTAGATGGTATTATTAGTTCTAATGGAACAAGAGGCGATATTGAAGATAAAACTTTATTTAAACATTGTTTGACAGTAGATAGTGTAAAAAAAATTGTGGAACTCGCTCAGCAACAGAATATCTATTATGAAGTTTTTCCTTTCGAAGAAGATAGAATTTCATTAATTGAAGATAAACCATGGATGGAAGACATGATTGATAGTGAACATCCACAAAATGAAGTGAGTGAAAGTGAATGGAAGTCACGTCGAGATGCTATGGATGGTAAAATTAATTGGAAAAACGATATTCCAAATGGCGAATATTCTAAAATTTATCTATTCAATAAAAAGTTAAATAAAATTAAAACATTTAGAGATGAATTAGTGCAAAATAAAGTGTTATTAAATATTAGTATATCTAATTCTTCAAGATTTAACGCTGAGACTATGGCTTATCAAGTAGATAAAGGTACAGGAATTAAAGAAATGATAGACCATTTCAATATTAAACGAGAAGAAACACTTGTTATTGGAGATAGTGACAATGACAGAGCAATGTTTGAATTTGGAGGATACACAGTTTCAATGAAAAATGCACGCCCAGAAATTCAGTCTATTACCGATGATACGACGCAATATACAAATGAAGAAGATGGCGTGGCTTTATACTTAGAACGACATCTTTTAAATTAAAAAAAGTAAGAGTCTAGGACATAAAGTTTCTGGATAAGTGAAAAAAGACAAGTTCTATTGAAATAATATAGAACTTGTCTTTTTTATAAACTTTTGATTATTTTCAACTCGTTGGGTTGCTCGTTTTCTTATATTGAGTGCCATTAGTAGAGTAAGTAGATTCACGTTATATTCTTTATATATAAGGAACCTGTTAATTTAGTTTATTAGTATTTATTAATTGATACGAAAGGTCCTTATTTTTTTAAGTATTTCAATGTAAAATTACACATAAAAATATTTTGGCGAGATTCTTGAGGGACTAGGACAAACTGAAGATTACAGGTTGAAACTGTCCCCTAAGAAAGCGAGCCAACAATACATAGTATTGTAAATAAAGAAGCCAGTAAATGAATTTATAATACATTCATTTACTGGCTATTTTGCTAGGAATTATGTCCCAGGCTCTTACCTTTTATATTTAATAATTATTTATCGTTATTCAAAGTTTTGTGATGATTTAAGTTGTCTTTTACGTCATTTTTAGTATCGTTAAAAGATGAAGTCTTGTTTTTTAACTCTTCTTTTTTATGATTTAATTGTTGATCTTCTTTTCGTTTACTTTTTTTCTTTTCTTTTACTGGTCTATTCACATTCTCACCGCGACGTAAGAAATATTGAACAGTACCCATTAAAATGACGAAATACAGAATTAAACGTACAATAATAATAAGAGCTTGAGCAATAATTAAAATAACCTGTGCTATATTTTGAGACATGTTTCCAGTTAATACGGTTAATATTGTACCAAGTGGTTGTGTAATAATAATAATGAGTAAGTTAATTAATAAAATAGCTAAAAAGAATTTGAACCAAGTTTTATGTTCATTTTTAATTCCTTTAAAGCCGTCTTTAAAATGACCTATAGCACTTAAGTCATGTCTACGTGCAAATGAAACAGTATAATTAATCATTAATATGAAGAAGAACCAGTATACGATTGAAATAATGAATCCCATAATAATAATTAAAATAATTTGCACAGTAAGTAAAATACCAATAGCGTGATCAGATGTACTTACTGACTGTTGAATAGATGTAAATAATGGTGTTAATGCTTTATTAAATAAAAAGTTTAATCCTAATGTGATTAAATATAATACAGCATAAACAACAATAGTGATTAAAGCTAAAAGAAGACTTTTAACATATTTTCCTTTTTTAAACGCAAAAAATAAATCAGAAAATTGAATATGCTCTTTTTCAATGGCTTTAGCCATAATATTAAAAGCCCCTGCTAATAATTGATATCCTGCAAGTATAAAAAATAATAATCCTAAGGTTACGACGAGTATCATCATAAATAATGACGCGCCTGCTGACTGTTGAAATTGTGCTGCTAGTTGCATCTGCATAAAGTTTTGAACGAAGAAAGTTCTAGCAATCACAAATGCCACAAATACAATAATAAAACTTACTAAACTAAATAGTATTGTTTTTATGAGTTGTGACTTAGCATTTTTAAATGCTAAACTATGAAATTTAAACAAAATAAGCACTCCTTTACATTAATATAATACACAATATCAGAATTTGTGTTTTTTTTAAATTAATAACTAACATTATTAGGTTTTAAGTGTTAAAATATGCTAATGATTTAATAATGAAAGGAGACTTTATGGTGAAATTTGCAATTATAACTGACGTTCATGGTAATTTTGATGCCTTACAAACTGTTTTAGATGATATTGATAATAGAGAGGATATCGACCAAATCTTTAACTTAGGAGATAATATTGGAATTGGCCATGAAACCAATAAAGTATTAGATACGATTTTCGATCGAGAGGATATGGAAATTATTGCTGGAAATCACGATGAAGCAATTATGTCAATTGTTAATGATACACCGTATCCAGAAGATTTAAAAAATAAATTTTATGAACATCATCAATGGATTGAAAGTCGAATGGATGAAGATTACTATGATGTATTAAATGCATTACCACGATATTTAGAAAAATCAATTTGTGGAAAAAAATGTTTATTTATACATTATGAAATTGAAAATCAAAGATTAGAAGAGAGTATTGATAAACAACCATTTGAGCCTATTGTAGATAACAAAAAAGAAGAAATAATTAAATTATTTGAAGATAAGGATGCAGATTTTATAGCTTTTGGACACAATCATCAATTACACTTATATGACGATAATAACAAAACATATTTTAATCCTGGTTCAGTAGGACTTAATAATGGTAAATATGCTGTGTATGGAATAGTCACAATTAGCGAAAACGAGTTTAGCGTTGAAAGAGTTAAATTACCTTATGATAATGAAGAATTTCTTCAAGGATTTGATGAAAAACGCGTACCAGGCAAACAATTTATTTTCGATCATTTTATATAAGTAAAAAAGAGTTGAGCAGAAGGTAATATGAATTCTGCACGACTCTTTTTTATGTTGTTAACGAAGGAGATATTGTTTGTGTATACTATAAATTATTAATGATGAGAATGTTCTTTATGTAATCCAGAACATAGAACTGAAGTATCATGATCATGTTGTGCTGTTTCTAATTGAATAGTCATATGTTGTATGTTTAAATGAAGTAATTCATGTTCTATTGTTTTTAGCAGTCCTTCGCAGTTCTGAACAGACATAGTTTCAGATACCACTGCATGACAACTTAATGCATTCATATCGTTTGATATTGTCCAAACATGACAATCATGGACATTATAAATTTCGTTATGTTTTGTAATGGTATTAATTATTTTATCTATATCGACGTCACCTGGTGTACCTTCCATTAAAATATTAAGTGATGAACGTGAGATGCCAATTGCACTTTTTAATATAATAATGGAAACTAGGATGCTTGCGATAGGATCTGCAATTGTAAAATTAAATACGTATATCAGAATAGATGCTATAATAGCCCCTAATGAGCCAAGTAAGTCTCCTAAAACGTGAATAAAAGCACCGCGCATATTTAGATTGTGTGATGTATCACCACTTTTAAACATAATTATTGCAACGATAACATTCACTATAAGTCCAATAACACTAATAACAAACATTTCAGTTGATTGTACTTTAATAGGATTGAAAAATCTTCTAATAGCTTCGATGATAATAATGCCACTAATAATTAATAAAGTTATACCATTAAATAAAGCAGCTAAGACTTCAAAACGCTTGTAACCGAATGTTTTAGTTGAAGTAGCATTTTTTTCTGCATAAATAAATGCAATTAAAGCAACTCCTAGTGAAACAGTATCACTAAGCATATGAAGTCCATCTGATAATAGTGCAAGGCTATTAGCAATAAATCCTCCTATAATTTCAACAATCATAAATAAGCCTATAATAATAAAAGAAATTGCCAATACCTTTTTGTTATTGGTATGAACATGATTATGAGCATGGTTATGATGATATGTGTGATTAGACATTTATTATTCACCTCTTTGATGATTAGCATGTTGAATGGTCTGTTTTAATAAAGTAGAAACATGTTGATCGTCTATAGAATAAATCATAGATTGACCATGCCGTGATGATTTAACTAGACCTGCTTGTTTTAAAATCTTTAACTGATGCGATACATTTGATTGAGTTAATTGTAATGCATGTGTAATATGCCCAACACTAGCTTCGCCTTTATATAATAATTCTAGAATACGTAGACGATTATAATCGCTTAACGCTTTAAATGTCTCAGTTAAACGGTTAAGAATGTATTCATCTATAAATATATCTCTATCTGTATTTGTATTGGACATCACAATAGACCTCCTCTTTAATATATAGTGTTATTATCTAAGTGTCAATTATGTATAGTAAACAAGTTTAAAAATGATACTAAGTGGTAATTTATATATTATGAAATAAAGTGAAGGAGGAAATAATTCTATGAGTATATTAGTTATTGGCGCTAATGGTGGCGTAGGTTCTAAATTAGTTAATCAATTAAAAGATGATCATGTTGATTTTACAGCAGGCGTTCGTAAAGAAGAACAAAAAAGAGCTTTACAAGATCAAGATGTGAATGCCATTTTAATAGATGTAGAAAAAGATAGTATTGATGATTTAACTGAAAAATTTAAAGGCTTTGATAAAGTTATTTTCTCAGTCGGTTCAGGTGGTAGCACAGGTGATGATAAAACAATCATCGTTGATTTAGATGGTGCTGTTAAAACGATTGAAGCAAGTAAAAAAGCAAGTGTTAAACATTATGTAATGGTGTCAACTTACGATTCACGTCGCGAAGCATTTGATGCAAGTGGAGATTTAAAACCTTATACAATTGCAAAACATTATGCAGATAATCATTTAAGAAATTCTGGATTAACTTATACAATCGTTCATCCAGGTGGCTTAGAAGATAAATCAGGTACTGGTGAAATTAAAGCTGACTTGTATTTTAATGAAGGAAGTACAATTCCACGCGAAGATGTAGCTTCTGTATTAAAACATGTAGTAACTTCTGAAAATAAATTTGAAAATGAAGAATTTCAAATTCTTTCAGGTAATCAATCTATTCAAGAAGCATTATCTCGTTTTGAGTAGTTAGATAATTAATTACAAATGAAAGGTTATGTGTTAGAGTAGGACAGTAAGTTTTAAAACTTGCTGTTCTATTCTTTTTTATTATATATATAATTTCTATTAAATTAATAATGAAATTGATATAATAAACATATATATGAGTGAAAATTTTTATTTAACTATAGAAGGGAATAGCATTTATATTGAATGTGTTATTTGATATATTAAAGGCTTAAATAGGTAATAAATTTAATTTAAAGATAAATTGGTTAATCAATTATTCTAATTATACATAATCATTTAAATATGATATTTCACTTTAAAATAGAGAGAAGTAATACCGTGTTTTAGGAGGTGCAATAATGCCATTATTTTTAAAGCCTATTTTCTTTGAAAAAATATGGGGCGGTAATAAATTAAATCAATTTAATTACGACATACCAAGTGAACAAACTGGAGAATGCTGGGGTATTTCTGCACATCCGAATGGAAAAAATATCATTGAAAATGGTCAGTATGCTGGTCAAACTTTAGATCAAGTATGGAATGAACATAGAGAACTGTTTGGAGATTTTCCAAGTAAAGATTTTCCTTTATTATGTAAAATAGTGGATGCAAGAAATCCATTGTCTATTCATGTTCATCCTGATGACTCATATGCATATGAATTTGAAAATGGTCAATATGGTAAATCTGAATGTTGGTATATTATTGATGCTGAAGAAGATGCGGAAATTATACTAGGTACATCTGCTGATTCAAGAGAAAAATTTGAAAATAAGATGAATGAAGAAGCAGTATTGGATGTAATAGAAAGAATTAAAGTTAAAGCAGGTGAGTTTTATTTTGTACCAGCTGGAATGCTTCATTCTATCGGTTCTGGTGTTTTAGTATATGAAACAATGCAATCATCTGATATTTCTTATAGATTATATGATTATGAAAGAAATAGAACTGATGGGTCATCTTTAGAAGTTAGCAAAGCATTAGATGTGATTCAATTTACTGCTAATGCACCTGCTATAGTACCTGAAACTACAATTGTAGAAAATCATAAGCGTAGCCAAATCGTATCTAATGACTTTTTTACAATGGTTAAATGGGAAATAAGTGGGACGCTTAATTATATGAAGCCTCGAGAATTTTGTCTTATTTCTGTATTAGAAGGTAATGGACAAGTGATTACAGATGGTGAAATCTTTAAACTTGAGAAGGGGTCAAATTTTATTTTAACTTCTGAGGATTTAGATAGTGTATTTGAAGGAGATTTCACTTTAATTATAAGTTATATTTAGTTGTTGAATTTAATCTAGAAAACGTGTGAATTAATTTATTATCATTAATTGATAGTCTAGTAATGTTTAAATAATGATACATTGTATTTTAAAAGTGAAATGGAACTCTGTGATAATTCATATGATTCTATTTCACTTTTTTAATTTTAAAAAGTGAATTAATAATACGTCAAATCTATTAAAAAAATATGATAAAATAAAAAAAACGAAATCTTATAAATTATTCATATATCTAAATTAATCTATCTAAAAATAACTAATAGGTGCTAAAATTGATGTTAATATATACATGAATAAAGATGTTAAATTTAAAATAAGTAAGAAGGAGATTCTAGATGGCAGAAGAAGTAAATTACTTTTGGTTAAATTGTGGATATACAAGATGGAATCATAATGAACCATTAGTTGGACAAACAACTTTATTTGAGTCTGGAGCACAGTTCAATCCTACTCAGGGTTTTCGAGCATTCAAAAAAGCTAAAAATGGCGATCAAGTAATTTTTTATCAAGTACAAACAGATACTGGATTATTAGGAATTGGTGAAATTATTAGTGTTCAAACGGGAGCACAAAATAAAATTAGAGTTGAATTTAAATTTAATGAAGAATTAAAGCCTTTAACTACTGATTACTTAAAACGTAGTGAAGTGCTAGATTATCGAATGAATAATATGAGAGAAACATTAATAAATCAACTAACAAAAGAGGAATTTCAATTAATCGTTGAGTTAGGAAAAGGCAATATTCAATTACCACGATATTTCTTCTTATCTGAAACTGAAAAATTTGAACCTGAAACACATTATACGATTTTTACACATACTTATAATGGAATTAAACGAAATGGTTATCATTTTTATAATCAATTAGAAGTAGGGGATAATTTAATATTTTACGATAAGAATAGTAATCAGTCGGTCGTAGGGATTGGTGAAGTATCTCGTCATATTCATGAAAAAGCACCAATTCCAGGCCGTACTAATAGTACTGCAATAGAGATTTATTATGAAAAGAATATTACTCCTGTTACATTAGGAGCACTGAATAAACATCCTAAACTAAAAAACTTATACTTTTTACAAGAAAATGCTAAGCAAGCAATAGCAAGTATGAATCAAGCACAATACGATGCCATTATAGAAATGAGTGAAAATGATGGTATCAGAACACCATTCGAGACTATTAAAAAAACTGAGTTCACTGCAGAACAGGATGAGACCATTAAACCTTTTATTTTACTCGTCGTAGATAAACGTGAAGAAGGTTTGAAAGCAGCAAACAATCTTTTGAAAAAAACGAACTCTAATCCAGTCATTACTAGTGGTCACCCTGATTTTAGTGAAGATATGCTATATGGCAAATATCTACCTAATGAGACAAGAGCTTTATATTATAGAGAAGGTTTTATTACACAACTTATGCCTAAAAATGACAAAAGCTATTTAGTTATTGACAATTTTAATAGACTTGATCCAGACATATTTCAAACTTATATTAATGTCTTAGAAGGATACGAAGTCACATTACCTAGATATAATAAAGATGGTAACATGATTACTTGGTCTCGTGAAAAAGATTCTTTTTATCATTTTAATCCTAATTGGCACATTATAGGAGTAACATACGAAAAGTTAGAAGATATAAAAAGTAAATATTCACAACAATTTTTAAAATATACACGTATTGTAAAAGTGAATCATGATTCATAGTAATAAACAAATTAACAGAAAAAATATAATGTGTTTTTATAATTAGCTAGAGTGGATATAGAATTTGAAATGAATTCTATATCCACTTTCTGTGTTTAATGAATCTTTTTAAAAGGAATACATTAAATAAGATAAAAAGGAAGGTGACAGAATATGCCAATCGTTTATTATGATGGAAATTGTGTGTATTGTTATAACTATTGTATTTGGTTAATACAACATGGCTTACCTAAAAATTATGAGTTTGCTACTTTAAAAGGAGAAGCGGGACAACATTTATTTAAACAACATCCTGAAGCTAAAAATAAAAATAGTGTGATACTACAAGAAGGAGACCATTTATATTATGAGTCTACAGCGATAGCAAAATTAATCACAACATTAAGTAGTGAAAAATGGTTAGGTATACTACTTAGAGTAACGCCATTACCAATAAGAAATTTAGGTTATCGACTATTTGCTAATAATAGAGATAAAATGTGGAAAACACATTGGCATAAACCAAATGCATATGAAAAATCATTTTTTATTGATGATGATAGACGATAAATGAGAAAAATATTTTTTAATTGATAATATATAATTTTTAATTATATATTATAAAGTTTTCAATAATGATTCTATGTATATTCATAAGTATTAAAGTTTTTAAGTTACGTGTGTAAAATAACTTTACAGATTATAATTATTATAATATAATTATAATTGTAAAAGAGAGACATGACTGTATAAAAAAGGAGAGATTCGATGACTCAACAAGATGTAGTAAAAGAATTAAATCAACAAGTAGCAAACTGGACAGTAGCATATACAAAATTACACAACTTCCATTGGTATGTTAAAGGACCTAATTTCTTCTCATTACATGAAAAATTTGAAGAATTATACAATGAAGCTAGTCAATATGTAGACGATTTAGCAGAACGTATTTTAGCAATTGGGGGTAATCCAGTAGCAACATTAAAAGAAAGTTTAGAACTTTCAATCGTAAAAGAAGCGGGTACTAATTATACTGCTGAAGAAATGGTTAAAGCTTTCTCTGAAGATTTGACTCAAATTTCTAAACAACTTGGAAAAGCAATTGAAGTTGCAGGAGAAGCAGGAGACGATGTTTCAGAAGATATGTTTATTGGTATGCAAACTTCAGTAGATAAACATAATTGGATGTTTAAATCATATTTAGTTTAAGCATTCTATTAAAAAAGAGCCATTGTGGACGATAAATGTCTACAATGGCTCTTTTTAATGATAATACTGAGAAGTTACTATTCAGCGATTTCTAAAGCAATTTCCATCATTTGAGTAAATGATGTTTGACGTTCTTCAGCTGATGTAGCTTCATCTCTTAAGATATGGTCGCTTACTGTAAAAATACCTAATGCTTTTTTACCAGCATGAATTGCATTTAAATATAAACCAGCTGATTCCATTTCAATACCTAAAATTCCCATCTTTTTCCAACTGTCATTAAAATGTTTATCTGCATTATAGAATGTATCTGATGATAAAATATTTCCAACATGTGTAACTGCTCCAATATCATCAGCAACTTGTTTAGCTTTAGTAATTAACTCAAAATCTGCAATTGGAGCAAAATGACCAGGAATGTTAAATTGATCAACATAATTTGAATTTGTTGAAGCAGCTTGAGCAATAATAACATCATATAAATTTACATTTTCTTGTAATGCCCCACATGAGCCAATTCGAATAATTGTATCAACATCAAAGAAATTATAAAGTTCATATGAATAAATTCCAATACTTGGAATTCCCATACCTGATCCCATTACAGAGACTTCTTTTCCTTTATATGTGCCTGTATATCCAAACATGTTACGAACTTCATTAAATTGTTCAACATTTTCTAAAAAGTTATCAGCAATATATTTTGCACGTAATGGATCACCTGGCATTAATACAGTTTTAGCAATTTTAGTACCATTGGGTTGAATGTGTGGTGTACCGTTTGACATGAATATCTTCTCCTTAACAATCTTATTCAAAATAAAGATAACATTTGTTTAAAATTTTTGCGAATTTTTGTACTATATAAATGAGAGAAACATATAAATTATGTTAATAATTAGGCTTTCGAGCAATACATTGGAGGAAATTTTTATGGAATATTCAAAATATATTGATCATACACTTTTAAAACCGGAATCAACACGTCAACAGATTGATAAAATTATTTCTGAAGCTAAGGCGTATCATTTTAAATCGATTTGCGTCAATCCGACACACGTTAAATATGCTTCTGAACAACTTGTGAATTCTGATGTGCTTGTATGTACAGTGATTGGGTTCCCACTTGGAGCTACAACAACCGCTACAAAGATTTTTGAAACAGAAGATGCGATTAAAAATGGAGCATCAGAAATTGATATGGTCATTAATATTGGAGCGCTTAAAGATGGTAGATATGATGAAGTGAAAAAAGATATCGAAGGCGTTGTAGGTGCAGCAAATGGACATACTGTGAAAGTGATTATTGAAACTGTGCTTCTTACAGAAGATGAAAAAGTGAAAGCTTGTGAAATTTCGAAGGAAGCAGGTGCTAATTTTGTTAAAACATCAACTGGTTTCGCTGGTGGAGGAGCAACTCCAGAAGATGTAAAATTAATGAAAGACACAGTTGGTGCTGATTTAGAAGTGAAAGCTTCTGGAGGGGTTCGTAATCTTGAAGATTTCCACAAAATGCTTAATGCAGGTGCTACACGTATTGGAGCAAGTGCTGGTGTTCAAATTATCAAAGGTTTAGAATCAAATTCTGATTATTAATAATATGTTTTATAACATCATATAGAAATGCAACAATCGAGAAAGGGGATAGCACAATGAGAATGGTAGACATCATTGAAAAAAAGCGTGATGGACAATCATTAACTAAAGAAGAAATTAAATTTTTTATACAAGGATATACCAGAGGGGATATTCCAGACTATCAAGCGTCCAGTTTAGCTATGGCTATATTTTTCCAAGATATGACAGAAGAAGAACGTGCTGCACTCACAATGGCAATGGTTGATTCTGGAGATACGATTGATCTTTCCATAATACAGGGGATAAAAGTTGATAAACATTCTACAGGAGGCGTAGGTGATACGACTACACTTGTATTAGCGCCACTAGTCGCAGCAGTAGGCGTACCTGTTGCTAAAATGAGTGGACGTGGTCTAGGCCATACGGGTGGTACAATTGATAAATTAGAATCCATCCATGGTTTTCATGTTGAAATGTCTGAAAAAACGTTTACTAAATTAGTGAATGAAGATGGTATTGCTGTTATAGGGCAATCTAGAAATTTAACGCCTGCAGATAAAAAATTATATGCACTGCGAGATGTTACTGGTACAGTGAATTCTATCCCACTTATTGCATCTTCAATTATGAGTAAAAAAATTGCTGCTGGTGCTGATGCCATTGTACTAGACGTTAAAACGGGTAATGGTGCATTTATGAAAACATTAAAAGATGCAGAAGCTTTAGCACATGCAATGGTTAATATCGGTAATAATGTAGGTAGACAAACTATGGCTATCATCTCAGATATGAGTCAACCTTTGGGTCGAGCTATTGGCAATGCACTAGAATTAAAAGAAGCTATTGCAACACTTCAAGGTGAAGGTCCAGAAGATTTAACTGAACTTGTGTTAACACTTGGTGCGCAAATGGTTGTACTTGGAAAAAAAGCAACTACCTTGGAAGAAGCCCGTCATTTATTAACTAATGCTATTAAAGATGGTACTGCATTAACTAAATTTAAAACGTTTATAGCTAATCAAGGTGGTGACATATCAGTAGTAGATCATCCGGAACAGCTTCCAACTGCGTCATATCAAATTGAATATAAAGCGAAATCAACAGGTGTAGTTGCTGAAATGATAGCTAATGAAATAGGTGTTGCTTCAATGATGTTAGGTGCTGGACGACAAACTAAAGATGATGATATCGACTTAAGTGTCGGTATAGTACTTAATAAAAAAGTCGGAGACACCGTTCAAAAAGGTGAGTCATTACTAACCATACACAGTAACCGTGAAAATGTAGATGACGTTATCAAAAAACTTGATAAAAGTATTTTTATCAAAGAAAATGTAGATACACCAAAATTAATCCATGAAATTATCACAGAATAGGAGTGTATACAAATGACGACACCATTTAAAAGAGTACACTTAATCGTAATGGATTCAGTAGGTATAGGTGAAGGTCCTGATGCAGCTGATTTTAACGATGAAGGTTCTCACACATTAAAACATACATTAGAAGGTTTTAATCAAGAGTTACCTAATTTAGAACGTTTAGGATTAGGTAATATAGAGGATTTACCTGTAGTCAATAAAGTTGATAAACCTGGTGCATTTTATACTAAATTAAGTGAGGCATCAGTAGGTAAAGATACGATGACAGGACACTGGGAAATTATGGGGCTCAATATTATGCAGCCTTTTAAAGTATATCCAAACGGCTTTCCAGCTGAATTGATTCAACAAATTGAAGAAATCACAGGACGCAAAGTTGTAGCAAACAAGCCTGCTTCTGGAACAGCGATTATCGATGAATTAGGCGAACATCAAATGAAAACAGGCGATTTAATTGTATATACAAGTGCGGATCCGGTATTACAAATTGCAGCGCACGAAGATATCATTCCATTAGAAGAGCTTTATGATATTTGTGAAAAAGTACGTGAGATAACAAAAGATCCCAAATATCTTGTAGGTAGAGTAATTGCACGTCCATATGTCGGAGAACCAGGACACTTTACTCGTACATCTAATCGTCATGATTATGCTTTGAAACCCTTTGGGACTACGGTGATGAATACGTTAAAGGATAATGGCTATGATGTGATTGCTATTGGTAAGATTAATGATATCTATGATGGTGAAGGTGTAACTGAAGCTATTCGTACGAAAAATAATATGGATGGAATGGATAAATTAGTAGAGGTTGTAAAAAAAGATTTTAATGGTTTAAGTTTCTTAAATCTAGTTGATTTTGATGCTTTATATGGTCATCGTCGTGATAAAGAAGGTTATGCACAAGCCATTAAAGATTTTGATTCACGTTTGCCAGAATTAATCGACAACCTCCAGGAAGACGATTTAGTGATTATTACTGCTGATCATGGTAACGATCCAATTGCAGATGGAACAGATCATACTAGAGAATATATTCCAGTATTAATGTTTAGTCCTAAAATTAATGATTATCATGAATTATCAGGTGATACAACATTTAGTTCTATTGGTGCAACGATAGCAGATAATTTCAACGTAGAATTGCCAAAATACGGAAAAAGTTATTTAAAAGAAATGGGAGTTGAATAATTATGAAATTAATGAGATATTTGCTAGGTTTGGCATTTGGATCAGCAGGAATACTACATTTTACAAATGAACGTCAATTTAGATCGATTGTACCAGAATATTTACCATTACGAAAAACAGCGGTTTTAGTGACAGGCGTATTTGAAATATTTTTTGGAGTTATGCTATTAGCTAAAAGACCTGCGGATTGGTTGAAAAAAGGTATTAATGCATTTTTACTTGCAGTTTTTCCAGCAAACATTTATATGGCAAGAAAAAAATTACCATTAGGAGATAAACCTGTTCCTAAATGGGTTTTATACTTAAGATTACCTCTTCAATTTCTATTAATAGCTATTGTAAAAAAATTATAGTGTAGTCTATATAAAAAGCACCCTATCTCGCTTAGGCACTGAACCCTTAAAATGGGAACTTAATAAAAACACTATGTTCTAGGCTGCTAATTCTCTGTATTTTACAG
>NZ_JBXWKZ010000039.1:0-21089 GCF_058191515.1 Staphylococcus sp. CoH_129_LAB_1
CTACAACTATAAAAAATAGCTGTGAATAAATCTATCGTCATAGATTTCTTCACAGCTAATCTTAGTATGTTTTTTATGATATCTATTGAATAAAAGGAAGTTTAATTATACTTTCTCTGTATTTATATTTAAATGGTCTTTTAACATATGACTTTCATATTCTTTTCTAAACACGCCACGCGCTTGAAGAATTGGAATGACTAAATCAATAAATTTTTCAAATGAGTTTGGATATGTTGGTGACATTAACATAAAACCATCGCACGCTTCTTTTTCAAACCATTCAATCATTTCATCCGCTACTTGTTCCGGTGTCCCCACTATCGTTTTATGTCCTACCCAAGTGCCAAATCGATCTAATAAATCGCGTAAGGTAAGTTGTTCAGTCATAACAGCACGCTGTACGGCTTCATACACAGATTTTACAACTTTTTTCTCTAATGCATCATAAGGTGGTAATGATGGTACAACTTCATCTAGTTTCCACTCACTTATATCTAGACCAATGGCTTTAGATAATTGTTTCTTGCGTTTTTCAAGTGGGATCATATCATCTAATTGTTGTTTAAGTTTATAAGCGTCCTTCTCATTCTCATCAACATAAACGGTGAGACCTGGTAATACAAGAGGTGGTTGACGATTTTCTTCCATGGCACGTTGATGAATGTCTTGTCTGAACTGTTGGCCATCTTGTAAATTCCATGCAATTGAAAAAATAGCATCCACGTGTCGTACTGCTAAATCACGACCTGGAATAGAAGTTCCTGCTTGAAATAAACGTGGTCGACCATATTTTGGTGTTGGAATGTTAATAGCTCCGGCAACTTGAAAATACTTTCCTTGATAATGAAGTGGATGAATATACTGATGATTTAAGCCAATTCCTGAGTTTTTGTGATTAACGATAGCTTCTACAGTAAATGATTCCCATAATTTTTTCATTACATTAATAAACTCATCTGCTCGTTCATAACGTTTTTCAAGATGTGGTAAAGCTTGCATCGAGTAGTTTTGTGCTTCTAAATCAAATTGAGATGTTACAATATTTGCCCCAATACGCCCATGAGATATTTGATGTAAACTTGAAAGCATACGTGCTGCAAGATAAGGTTCATAAAAAGAAGAAGACATGGTACCTATCAAACCAATTGAATGTGTTTCACGTGAAATGGCAGCAAGCGCCGTTAGTGGTTCAAAATAATAAGAAATATGTCCCGTTTCTTCTCCAGAAATATATTGACCATCACCTAAGAAGAATGCATCCAGTTTACCTTTTTCGGCTAATTTCGCTAACTTAATTTGAAAATCAATATCTCCAACTTCTTCAACATATGAATGTGGTAGTCTCCAAGAGGCAGGATGTAGACCTGTACTATAAGCTAAAACAGATAAATGCATGTGTTTCATTGTCATTAACCCCTTTGTTATAAGTCAAAACTGTCATTTTAATTTACATATATCGTATATGGATTGTTGAAATTTTACAATATCTACTAACTATTTTATATCTTAAAATAATTATATACAATATCATCTAGTTGTTTAGCAATATGAATAAAATCTTGATTTAAATCCAATGTTTTGACACTAATCGTATTACCACTCATCTGAAACGTATTATCAGGTACAAGTTGTTCATCTAGTATTCTTCTGGTAAAAGCATCACATAATAAAAAGTGTCTACATCATCTTCACGAATGACATAGACTTTCTTAGGTAATGCATTTTGATTTTTTACATAGTTTGTATAGTGATATTCCAATTTGTATGCGGGTTGTTCTTGTTCATGTGTGATTGAGAGTATATCCTCATCTTCTTGCAGTCTAAAAATGTGTAGATAATCTGTATGGCCTTGATTATCTCTTTCTTTTACTATATTCCAAAGTAAGATTTGAAGGTCTAGAGATAGTTGTTCACTAATGCCTCTTGTGATGTATCGATTGACTTTCATATTATTTTACCTCGTCTTGAATTTCTTTCATGATGATAATCGCTTGGCTAATAATCGTAACAGATATTTGTGCCACTTTGATCCAATTATTCATGGTGAGTCCCTCCTTCTCTTAGTAAATGACGTTCATCGATAATCGCATTTTTAGTATCTGTAAGGTATAGAAAGTCCATATCAAAATGATTCAGATAACCAATACTGATGAGTTGGTTATTGGCATACATTAGAAATGGATAGATACTTAGCTCATGTAGCTCATCATTGTAGTAGGTATAAGTGTTGAGTGTGAGATGTGCCAATGGAGAATTATTAATAAAACGTTCGGGTAGAATATTTTCTGCTGCGTCTTCTAACGCTTCACATTCCCATGTTTCATTGTTAGATAGTTGGAATAGACGAGTTATATATTGTTTGAGTTCTTGCGTGGTTGTTTTCATATCATTGCCTCCTAGATAGTGTGATAGTGATGTAGTTCATATACATCATTGAGATAATATATATTTGACATCTCATTTATTACGTATCCCGGTGAGAATGAGAGAAAATTCCATATGAAAAACCGCTTCAAACCTTGGTATGACAAGGAAATCCCGAAATTCCGCCTATTTTGACGAACAATCAACTCATTATTTATAAGTATTGATGATGTGTGTAGGTCTCTCTATTTTCTTTTATATATTATTTATTTATAAAAAATAACGGGATTTTGGGATTGTGCTTGCACAATTCTTCTGCTTCTTCGAATCTGCAAATCCCATTCCTTTCCCGATAAAAAATCATTGTGGGATGTTCTTTAGCAATTTCAATATAAGCTTTGTGTAGTAGTAGATAGATGATGTAATTTACTAACATATTAGATAAGTGTTATTGAAATTGATAAAAACTATATACTTCAATAAAATGAAATTTGTAAATAAAAAATAAGAGATAGAACCACAATTTCTTGTTCTACCTCTTTAAGTGATAAAGTGTTATTTTTCTTTCACAAGTTTTTTAACTTCTTCTAATTCTTTTTCAACATCTCTATTCGGCTTTTTAGTTACAAGGCTCACTACATATGTCACAATGAGACTTGTTAAGAAACCAGGAATAATTTCATATAAATTAAAGAAATCATTATATGCTCCCAATGGTTTAACAAACACAATCCAAAGAATGACGACAATTGCTCCTGATAACATTCCAGAAATAGCTCCAGTACGACTTAAACCTTTCCAATAGAGGGATAATAATACCAGTGGACCAAATGCTGCACCGAATCCAGCCCAAGCGTTACCAACAAGATTTAAGATAGTGTCATTTGGCGTCCATGCAATGAGGATGGAGATAATCGCAACGACTACAACAGATAATCGACCCACTAATAAAAATTCTTTCTTATGTTGCTTTGCTGCTTCTTCACCACGAATTAACTTGTAAAAATCTTCTGTAAGTGAACTTGAAGTCACAAGTAATTGAGAAGAAATCGTACTCATAATTGCTGCCAAAATGGCTGCAAGTAGGAACCCACCTACAAGAGGATGGAATAAAATTTGTCCCATTAAAATAAATAGTGTTTCTGGATCTTTTAATTCAACACCTTTATCTTGTACAAACGAAATGCCAATTAATCCAACACATACTGCACCGATTAAACTAATAGCCATCCAACTAATACCAAATCTTCTAGACGTTTTTAATTGTCGTACGGATTTGATAGACATAAATCGTACAATGATATGAGGCTGGCCAAAATAGCCTAATCCCCAAGCAAAGAATGAAATGATGCCTATAATAGTTGTTCCTTTAAATAAATCTAAATTAGTAGGTTTTAATGTTGCTGCTTGTGAAAAAGCATCCATACCTCCGAGCTGCATCATGGCTACAATAGGTACCATAACCATCGCAATTAACATGACAACCCCTTGGAAAAAGTCAGTTAACGACACTGCTAAATAGCCACCAAAAAAAGTATATAAAATTACAATGACAGAGATTAAAATAAGTCCAATATGATAGTCTAAACCAAAAGCACTATCAAATAATTTACCACCTGATACCATACCTGAATGAGTATAGAGTGTAAAAAATACAACAATAATACCACCAGAGATAATTTTAATAATATTAGAATTATCATTAAGACGATGTGTAAAGTAATTAGGCAATGTAATTGAGTCATTGGCTTTTTCAGTGTACACACGAAGTCTTGGTGCTACAAGTATGTAGTTAACATAAGCTCCGATAGTTAACCCAATAGCTAACCATGCTGCTGATAAACCTGTAGTATAAACTTCTCCAGGTAATCCCATAATCATCCAACCGCTCATATCTGAAGCTCCAGCAGATAAGGCAGTAACATATGGGCCAATATTTCTTCCGCCAAGCATATATTCACTTAAATCCCCGGTTGCTTGCTTATAACCATAATATCCAATAACAAGTAAAATTAGAAAATATACTGCAAGCATGATATATGTTCGCCAGTCAGGATTTACTTGGCTTGATAAAGATGTAGCTAAAACAAACATATTAAATAACTCCCTTATATTTATTTTTGTTACATACAATTAGTATACATTAAATGAAAATAAATTAAAGGTGTGTGAAGTGATTTATATTTTAACAAACTGATAAATTCTTATAATATATAGGCTCTTCGTTGATTTTATTAATAAAATAAAAGAAATTGTACTTTTTTTAATATAGTATAATGATTTATATTAAGACAAAAAATATGTATATTAATTTTTTTGATATAAAAAACAGGTTCTTTTCTATATTTGAGTAACTATTTATAAGTTTTAAATATGACGTATTTTATATCAATAATATTACTAAAAACACTCTTCAAAGTAGACATTGAAAAATAAAGACTTTATCTGATAAAGTCCTATTATGTAAATTGAAATTAGCAAAAAAATAAGTATTAGAGCATTCCTCATCGCAAAGTGAAGGATGCTCTTATTTTATTAGAATATAGTTTTCATTTTGATAGATAATGATTAATAATTACCTGTAAATCATTATTAAGTACCGTTGTTATAGAGTCATCATTCATGAAATCATCATAGATTTTATCAAGAATTTCTTCATCTTCAATCGCTGTGAAAAGGGGCACTAACCCTTTTACTATTGAAATGTAATTTTGTGATGCTAAGCAACTAGCAACCGTTTGCCAATCTGATTGTGCGGTTTCATGATTCATAGATAATTCTCTTTTATTTTAGTGTCCATTTTTGACGTGCTTTAGGGTTAAGTGGATGAATGATTTCATTTGTTGCTGGGTTTATGAGCTTTTTTACTTTCTTTTTATGAGGTTTTAATATTTCCATCACTTGTGCCACACGTTCTACAACAACCGGTCGCTTTGCATAAGCACCATAGGCTAAAATTACTGTTTCACTTTCACTTATTGCTTTCATCAAGTGGATGTCTGTATGTTTATCAAAAGGTTCTTTGATATGTTTGAGATTTTCTGGGGTTTTAATATTAGAGAATAGATTTACAAGATATACAGCACCATATTGTTCAGTATTAGCTAATTGATTGAGGATAAGAACAGTTGTTAGATCGAGGGAAAGTACGTCATCTAAATGAGGGTACATCGTTATGACGGTACATGCGGGTTTCTTTTCATCCCACGTTTTTTTGAGTAAATAGCGATGTTGTTCATCGTCGCTAAATATAGCTTCTGTGTGTATGGTACTTTTGATTGTATTCATATTTGTTACTCCTTTTAGTATTCTTCTGGTAAAAGCATCACATAATAAAAAGCGTCTACGTCATCTTCACGAATGACGTAGACTTTCTTAGGTAATGCATTTTGATTTTTTAAATAGTTTGTATAGTGATATTCCAATTTGTATGCGGGTTGTTCTTGTTCATGTGTGATTGAGAGTATATCCTCATCTTCTTGCAGTCTAAAAATGTGTAGATAATCTGTATGGCCTTGATTATCTCTTTCTTTTACTATATTCCAAAGTAAGATTTGAAGGTCTAGAGATAGTTGTTCACTAATGCCTCTTGTGATGTATCGATTGACTTTCATATTATTTTACCTCATCTTGGATTTCTTTCCTGATGATAATCGCTTGGATAATAATAGCGTTATTCAATTTGGGGAAGATGTAACATTACTTTTTATGATGTTCATCTATCCTTATATCAATACGATTGATAACCGTTAGATACAGTGATTTCAATTACTATTTCTCTAATTCTTCAATATCTTTAAACATTGTCTGTAACACATTAGCAGTCATATCAGAATGATAGTATGGAGAGATTCAGCTTGTTTATCTTGTTCTAGTTGATCGTATTATTTATATTAGTATTTAAAATTTAAATATTTTAATTATATATAAAACGTTGATACAATTCATATAATAGAAAGTCTATATTTTTTATTTTGGAGGAACATATTTGGGGACCCTATTTAGTCTTATTACTTTTATATTATTATTAGTCCTAACGGCATTTTTCGTAGCGACAGAGTTTGCTATCGTGAAAGTCAGAGAAACAAGAATTGCACAATTGTCTAATGCAGGAGAGAAGAAAGCAATCGCTGCAAAAAAAGTTGTCGATCATCTTGATGAATATTTAGCTGCTTGTCAATTAGGTATTACCATTACTGCTTTAGGTATTGGTATGGTCGGGGAATCAACATTTGAATTTATTCTACATCCACTATTCAGTAGTATAGGTATTCCTGAAGCATGGATACATCCATTTACAATTGGTGGTGCATTTGTTATCGCGACATTTTTACATGTAGTTGTAGGTGAGATGGCACCTAAGACTATTGCTATTCAAAAAGCTGAGCATATTACATTACTATTTGCGAAGCCGATCATCTTTTTCTATAAAATAATGTATCCATTTATTTGGCTATTAAATGGCGCAGCACGATTAATCTTGAAAATGTTCAACATGAAACCAGCTAAAGAGAGTGAAGTATTCCACTCTGAAGAAGAATTAAAACAATTAATTCAAGATAGTCATGAAGGTGGCGAAATTAATGACAGTGAGTTACATCATATTAATCAAGCATTTAAATTCGATGATTTAGTCGCAAAAGATATAATGATAGACCAAGAATATGTCAAAACACTCAATTTAAATACACGTTTTGATGATGCGATTCAACAAATTAAAGTAGATGCATTTACAAGATATCCAGCTATTAAAGATGATAAAATTGTTGGTTTCATCCACTCTAAATCATTATTTAATGTGGATCAGCCATCTAAGTTAGCGACATTTGTTAATCCAATTATCAACGTTAAATTGGATACGCCATTGAAGCACATTTTGGAAATGATGAAAAAGAAAAAAGTTCATATTGCTGCAGTTTATGATGGTGTTGATTTCAAAGGTATCATTACCTTAGAAAATATTCTTGAAGAAATCGTTGGCGATATTGAAGATGAATATAATTAATACTATTGTATATACTGCCCCTATTATTGAGATTTGAACGTCTGAATGATAGGGCATTTTTTATTTATCGACTTTAAAAACTGACATCTGACTCAACTTGTAACTATAACGATTACATGAGATGAGAAGATTGAAAATTAGTAGTCGTTTTAATTTAGTTTGAGAACAAGTATCATTGATTAAACGAATCATTTAACACTAGACGATTTATTGTTATAGACATATTCATGATGCTATCGAAGCAGTAGATAAAGATGGCGTGAACTTAATAGGTTATACACCTTGGGGTATTATTAATATCGTATTATTTACAACCGGCGAAATGAAAAAACGCTATGGATTAATTCATGTAGATCGTGACAATGAGGGAAATGGCTCATTAGAACGTACCAAAAAAACTTCATTTGATTGGTATCGTAAAGTTATTGCATCAAATGGTGAAGAATTATAATTGTGTTACATCAATAACTAAATAGAAAAGACACCTTGTTATAGCTTTAATAATGATAGAGATGGCGTAATAGAAACATTGAATACATTACTTATAAATGACGATAATTATAGTGTGTGAGTCAATATGTAAGTAACTTTTATACGATAAACCCCATCATTTACTGATACGCAAAAGTATCTCACAAAAGAAAAAATAGACAGTATAATATATCATGAAATCACTTATTAAATAAGGGGGAAATGGGTAATGACGATGTTTCGTGAAGCACTCATATGGATAGTGCTTCTCATATTCAACTTAATAAACACGTTTTTAGTGTTTGTAGGAAAAACATCATTGTTCAAGGTTCCGCTTTGGAGTACATGGTTAGTTTGGGGAATAGTTACTATAATTATAGTAGGCGTTTTGCTTTTTAGAAAACATTTACAAAAAAAGCATCCACGCATTAATGAAAGTCTCAATAATAAAGATTTTGAAGCGGGAGAATTCTTTGTACAAATGCCTTTATATATCATTGAGAATCAAAGCAATGTTATATATGGCAACGAGACAATAACGTATAAACCTGTTTTTGTTAATATATTTCATAAATTATTGAGTCTCTTTGGTGTTCAAACAAAATATAGTATATATATGAATTCTAGTGAGAACAATGTAAAAGTAATTCGTAAACATGTAGTAGCGAATAAACATCAATATACGATGTATTTGAATGGTGAAGAAGTAGGCACACTTGAGATGAAACAGTTCTTCAAAAGTGGGGGAAAGCAACAAATTCCTTATACGTTTAATTACAAATCTGAGGTGTTTGATGTAAGCAATCCGTTTTTTAATAATGAAACCAAAATTACATTTGAGAATGAAGTATTATTAACCGCAAAGCGTAGTTTTTTAGATATTTCAAAAAGTAAACTGACTAAAAAACGTGGGGAAAAACACAATATACACATTCACAGTACTAAAGTAGAGAAAGAAATATTAATAGCCATTTACTTACAATGCATGATAAACAAGCAAACACAATAAATGAAGTATAGGTGTTGTATAAATGAATCAAAATAATAATTGATTTAACCATCACCGAATAAAGATTTTAGTACAAATATACCCTATTACCATAACTGCTAAAAAAGATAGTGAAGGCAACAAAACAAACCATATTGACATACATCTCTCTCCTTACTCACCATATTTTTTATTTAAAATCTAAACATATGATTAAAAGTGATAGATGATTTTAAATATAGTGTAACAAAAATAATTTAAAATGAAATAACTCACAATTGATATATTAAAATTTGTATAAAAGGTTTAAAGATAAAGTAAGTTATATATCACTCACTTAGAAATGAATTGACTAAGAATGTTACAATGCAAATGAGTAGAGGAGAGTGTTTATGAAAAAGACAATATTATTAGCTAGTCTATTGGGTTTGTCTTTTATGTTAGTAGCTTGTGGAACATCGGGAGAACAGAAAGAACCTTCTAAAGATAGTCAAAAGTCAGAGAAATATACATATGAGTATTATGAAGTGCTAAATAATGGTTCAGAAGATACACCCAATGTGGAAATAAAATATAAAGATAAAAATGGTAAATCACATTTACAAAAGACGGATTTAGAACACGTTTATGAACATATTTTAAATGATGGAAATAAAAAGCCTTATATAATTAAAGATGGCAAAAAGATTCATGTCTATCGTCCACCATATATGATTTATGGCGATGACGATATTGAAGGACAAGTTACTGCTAAAGATGAAATATCTAAAGAGTAAGAGGTGAGTGGGTGAAGCATAAAGTATTAAAAATGATAAGTATAGTGATAATCTTTAATGTGACCTCGCTTTGTATATTGTCTACAAATTTAGAAGCTGTAACCTCAAGCACTAGTAGCTCAAGTTCGAGTAGTAGTTCGTCATCTTCTACGGTTAGAAGTTCAACGTCTTCAAGTTCGTCAATGAGTCGTTCAAGTACGATGAATGCTTCACGAGTTGCAAAACAATCAAGTCAGCGTGCAGCTCAACAAGCTAGTCGAACAAATAGTATTACATATAATAACAAAGCATCAAAATTCAAACAAGATACTGGTAAACTTCAGTCTCAACAAGCACGATCAATGGTTTCTACAAGACATCGATATAGACCGGGGGCCTCATATACGTCACAATTTATGGCTACTTCATATTATAATAATTGGTTATATTTTTATTTTATTACATCCGGTATGTATAAAAATAAAACCAATCATGTTGAATACCAAAAAAACATGTTGAAACAACAAATGAAAGCGCATGAGACATTATATACCATTACCGTTCAAACTAATAAAGGCAAACGTTTAGTTGTTGTCCCGAAAAAGCAATACGATGAAATTAAAAACGGTGAGAAAGTGAAAATTAAAAATAGTGTACTACAATAACTCACATTGAGTAGTCCCACATTCTTAATAGAAGGGAATTTTAGTAAAGTGTGTTCATCATTTTAAAACTTTGTAATAGTCTAAAATGGTATATTAAAAAAAGCGTCTCAATGATATTGAGACGCTTAAAGTTTATCTAGCTTTAAATGATTCAATGGTAGTTTTGATTTCATCTCTAACACGTTGAAATTCTGACCAAGGTTGGCCTGCTGGATCGTCAAATCCCCAATGTTCTTTCTTTACATTAGGCGGCAATACAGGACAGTTTTGATCAGCATCACTACATAGAGTTACTACTAAATCGGATTGGTTTAGTATAGTGTTGTCAATTAAATTAGAAGTATGGTTTGAGATATCAATTCCGACTTCTTTCATCGCTTCGATTGCTTTCGGATTGACACCGTGTGCCTCAATACCGCCAGAATATACTTGCCATTCATCACCTAAGATGTTCTTAGCCCAACCTTCAGCCATTTGGCTACGGCATGAATTACCTGTACATATAAAGTAAATTGTTTTCTTTGTCATCATTGACACCTCTTTTTTAAAATATAATAAGTGTAACGTATAAACCTACTAATGTGATAAACAGAACAGGAATCGTAATAACAATACCTGTTTTAAAATATGTGCCCCATGAAATTTTTACTCCTTTTTGTGTTAAAACGTGTAACCATAGTAGTGTTGCTAAGGAGCCGATAGGTGTGATTTTAGGTCCTAAATCTGCACCAATGATATTAGCATAAATCATGCCTTCTTTGATTAAACCGGTAGTTGCAGATTGTCCAATAGCAATTGCATCAATTAATACGGTAGGCATATTATTCATAATAGCTGAAAGAAATGCAGATATGAAGCCCATACCTATCACACTACTAAACAATCCATAGTTTGATATGCTTGATAGCATATTAGCTAATAATGCAGTAATACCCACATTTTTCAGACCAAATACAACTAAATACATTCCTATAGAAAAGAGCACAATATTCCAAGGTGCACCTTTGATCACTTGTTTCGTGTTTACAACGCTTGATTGATAGGCCAATACAGTAAATATAAACGCAATTGAACAAGCAATTATCGATACTGGAATTTGAATAAATTCACTAACTATATAACCAATGAGTAATATCGATAAAACAATCCATGAAAACTTGAATAATTTTGGATCTTTAATGGCTTGATTAGGCGTTTTAAGGTTTTTAATTTCAAAATGGTTGGGAATAACTTTTCTGAAATATAACCATAATACAACGATACTTGCAAGTAAAGAGAATAGATTGGGAATCATCATGCGACTTACATATTCAATAAATCCAATATGGAAGTAGTCAGCAGAAACGATATTAACCAAATTACTTACAATTAATGGAAGAGACGTAGTATCTGCAATGAATCCACTTGCAATGATAAAAGGAAAAATGACTTTTTGATTAAACCCAAGATTTCTTACCATAGCGAGCACGATTGGAGTGAGAATTAATGCAGCTCCATCATTCGCAAAGAAGGCTGCTACAATAGCGCCTAACAACATAATGTAGACAAACATTTTAAACCCATGACCATTTGAAGCTCTGACCATATGTATAGCTGCCCATTCGAAAAATCCAATTTCATCTAAAATTAATGAAATGAGTATAACAGCGACAAAGGTTAACGTCGCATTCCAAACAATCCCTGTAACTTCTAATACGTCTGAAAAGCTAACGACACCTGTAATGATAGCAATAACAGCACCGATTAAAGCTGTAACTCCAATATCCAAACCTTTAGGTTGCCATATGATAAAAATCAACGTTAATATAAAAATAGTGATTGCTAATATCGTCATTGTTAACACTCACCTTTCTCTACTGTTTCACATATACATGGGACAGTACAGGAACTCAATAGAGTGAGTCGTGATGTAACGTTATCCAATACGTCATGATTCAATTTGTATAAAATTTTATTACCATCTTTTCTGGATGTAATTAAATTATTGTCTTTTAATACTTTCATATGATGACTTAATGTGGGTTGAGAAAAAGAAAAATGCTCTAATAAATCACAAGCGCATAATTCACCACAAGATAACAAATCTAATATTTCAAGACGGCTACTATCAGCCATCACTTTCAAGTATTGCGATATTTCACTATAATTCAATTTTTTCTCCCTTTCTACTTGAAATCTTTTATTTCGTTAATAATTTTTATTGTCACTTGATAAATTATATACTTGCTTAACTCCTAAATTATTAACTGGTTTAAAGTAGACTCTAGGTCTCATTATAATCAATAACATTAATACTCTGATATTCGATAAGGTATGACAAAGTAATTATCAAAACTTTCATTTTTAATTTTGTTTATCCAAAATGATTCATCTTCTTTTTTGTTACTAAAAAGGTCATCACGTTGATTTAGCGTAACTAACGATTGATTAACGACCCACCAATTATGGCCTATATTAGCTCTATTTAAATCTTCTACTAAACGTTTAGATTCTAAATAAGGTGTTTTTTCTGCTAGTGTTACGATTATCATCTGTGTTAAATTTTTATTTTGAATCTTAGGTAATAATGTTTCAACATTACTGGTAGTTTGAGTTGATTTTTTCTTTAATTCTCTATGATGATTTTCACTAGAATCAAGTAACAGCAAGGTATGGCCTGTAGGAGCTGTATCTACAATGACGTAATCCATGTCATCTTGATTCTCCATAATGTCACTAAAGGCTTTGAAAAATGCTATTTCTTCTGTACAAGGTGATTTTAAATCTTCCATAATATAATCAATATCGTCTTGTGGTGTATCATCATTCACTGTGGCTAGTACTTCTTTTTTATACTTTTCTAATGCTTGTTCTTCATCAATATAAGCAGTATTTAAATTACTTGTAGTTTCAACATTAATTTCTTTAGTAGGGTCAGTAGTTGCTAAAAGAACACGATATCCTTTATTAGATAACGTTGTAGCTAATTGCGTTGCTACTGTCGTTTTACCAACGCCACCTTTTCCCATTGTAAATAAATATTGAACTTTACTATTTTCAATTTCATCGATTAATTTATTAAATTGCGGATGATCTTCAACAATAAAGTCATCATTTTCAATTAAGTTATCATCATTTAATAGATTCGTTAAACCTTCTATACCTTCTTCTTTCTGCTTTTTATATGGAACATAATAAGCATGATTGTTATTTAACCATTCAGTAAAATGATTAATATTTTTATCTTGTTCTGATTTCATCTGACTCGAAATTAAACCGTGACTTTCTTCTATATAGTTGTTAATGATTACTTTGAATTTAGAAATTGACAGTTGTTGTAATTCTTGTTGCGCTCTTTGAATTTCATATATAGAAGAATGAGTAGGTCTCGCAACTAACATCATGGTCGTATCATCTTGGTTACGTAGTTTTTCAAGTGCTGAATTATATTTAACTCTATTTTCATTTAAACCTGATAATTGACCTAAGCAAGAAGCGTCATTACTCGTTGTATTTAAATAATCTGTCCATGCAGAAGGTAATTCAAGCATTCTCAAGGTGTGACCTGTTGGAGCTGTATCAAATATAATAAAATCAAATTCTTGTTCTAAAGTTTTATCGGATAAAAAATTTGTAAATTCATTAAATGCTGCTACTTCAACTGTACATGAACCACTTAACTGTTCTTTCATTTCAGAAAGCACATCTTCTGGTAGAATACCCTCATAAGGTTCTATAGATTGTGCTTTATAATCGTCTGCAGCAGCAATCGGGTCAAAATTGGCTATAGAGAGATTAGGTATAGGTTGATATTTAGTTAATTTATTAGATAATTCCATTTGAAATACATCTTGTAAATTACTAGCTGGATCAGTACTTACTAAAGCTACTTTCTTTCCATTCTCTGCTAAGTTTAAAGCAATAAAACTTGATATCGTTGTTTTGCCTACGCCACCTTTACCAGTAAAAAACAAATATTTTGTTAACTCAATGTTATCTAAATTCAATTTATTTAAGTATTTAACAGCATCCATCTCCACCACAGCATCCTCCATTTCTCATTTGATTAACTGTAATGATTTCATCGGCTTCTTCTTGGGTAATATAAGCGCCCGTTTTAGCTATACCGCCTTCTATAAAAGTGATTGGTAAAACTTCATCACCTTTTTCTTGAATTAAACGAATAACTTCTTGATTTTTAATGAATTCATTCGGATTATTATTCATATTATAACGTTGAACTTCTATTTGATTTTGCTTTAAATATTCATTGATTTGGTTCGCTTTTATTAGTGTTTCATCCGGTTCTGGACCACATACGCCAGTAGAACAGCACATAGCTTCTTCGTATATTTCAATATTTAACATTATACTCACCTCATTAATTAATTTGCAATTATAGATTAACATCTATATAGATGGGTGTCTATGTTATTGTTTGAGTTTTAAAAATTTTACTAAATTTAATTCTTAATAATACAATTTATAAAAAATTATTTTAATATTTCTGTGAGAAATACCTAAGTTTATGTAAAATCATGGTTTTTTTCTTGCGATAATATAGATATTGATTTATATTTAATACATCAAAAAAAATTGATGTATTAAATGATATAAAACTACGTTGACAATAAGGAGGCGTGCTTGATTGCGAGTAAACCATGCAAGTACTTTAACTGTTGGTTATTTTGTAAGTTATTTAAATCTTGTTATGCTATCAAGAGAAATCAATTTAAAAGAAGCTACAATATATATGGAAAAGGAGTTCTTTAAAGGGAACATTAATCAGTATGGAGAATCAACAAAAAATAACTATAAACAAGCAATTCAAGAATTGAAATAAAGATAATATAAACTCAATGAAATATTATAAAAAGGATGGTCTTTTATGGAAGTTATTAAAGCAAAGACTGATATGAGTGAAGATCAACAATTTGACTTTTATGAAAATATGTTTAATGCACTTGCCGATAAAATCAGATTAAAAATACTAAATCAAATTAGCCAAAGCTTCAATAAATCATTATGTGTATGTGATTTAGAAGAGTTATTAGATATAAAACAATCTAAACTTTCTTATCATTTAAAAAAATTAGTAGATGCAAATGTTCTTATTGCTGAAAAGCATGGCACATGGAATTATTATAAAATTAATGAGCAGCAAATACAGGTTGTTTTAAATGAAGATACTTGTTGTAAGATATTATGAGTATCTTTTTTAATGTAGTATTAATCAACTTTTTTTGATTAATACATCAAGAAATATTGATTAATTAAATTTGGAGGCATTATACTCATGTTAGATTCAATTATGGAATTTATAAAAACATTTGTGATGTTGTTTTTTGAACTATTCATACTATTTATCATCGTGAGCTTTATTGTAAGTATCATCCAGCAGATAGTTTCAGAAGAAAAAATAAAATACTTTTTAAGTAAACCTAATCAAGCTATTAATTATATTTTGGGAATGGCTTTTGGTGCGATGACACCATTTTGTTCTTGTTCTACAATTCCTATACTTGCAGGTTTATTAAATTCTAAAGTTCCATTTGGCCCTGCAATGAGTTTTTTAATTGCGTCACCTTTAATGAATCCATTAATGATATTTATGTTATGGGCCTTATTAGGTTGGAAAGTTGCTGTTGTTTATTTTATTGTACTAGCAATCTTTAGTGTCTTAACGGGTCTAGTATTTTCAAAAATGAATTTATCTAAAAGTTATAAAGGTGTAAATGTTAAAGGCGATGGGTTTTTCGCTAATAAAAATGGATCTCGTTTTAAACAAGCATTAAATGATGCTTGGGCATTCTTATATCCAATGATTCCTTACTTATTTATCGGTGTATTTATTGGTGCTTTTATATATGGCTTTGTACCCGAAACATTTATTACTAAATATGCGAGTGGAGGTGGCATTATATCCGTATTTATTGCTTCTATTATAGGTATTCCTATGTATATTAGACCTGAAACCATGTTACCTATAGCTGAAGCATTAGCTTCAAAAGGAATGTCGCTTGGGACAGTTGTTGCTTTGATCATTGGTGGTGCTGGTGCAAGTATTCCAGAAGTTGTATTATTATCGAAACTATTCAAGAAAAAATTTGTAATCTCATTCGTTATCGCCATTTTAGTTGTAGCTATTTCTACAGGTTTGATGGTGAACATCGTTATTTAAAGGAGGTGAGATAATGGGAGTCAAAGACGTATTAAAAAAATTAAAACCTCAGGAACAATCTTGTTGTTCTGTAGAAATTGAAGAAAAAAAAGAGAAAAATGAAAAAGAGCAACAGGATAATAATTGTTGTTGTAACAATTAATTTAGAAGTCTGTAAAATATATGCTTCTAATAAATGAACGACAAATTCCAATGTAATAGTATGGAATTTGTCGTTCTTTCGTTTCAATTAAGGAAAATGATGTGTTTATTTAGTATTTCTTTAAGACTTATAACAAAAAGACGTTAATTAAAAACCGCAACACTAACCGATACGCAGACTCATACTATAAATAAAACTAAAAATAAGGTTGTATATAACTCACTTTGAAATTGATTGAATATAATATGGTATCTTTAATAAAATGTAGCTATTGTGACGTAGAATTTGAGAATCAAAAAAATGATTAATATAGTTTGAAGAAACTGAGCATAAATACTAGAAAAATAGCCAGTAAATGAGTTTATTATGAATTCATTTACTGGCTTCTTTAAATAATGATCTAGACAATTTGCTTTTCTAGACCTACTTTGAAATGCGTTATTTTCTTTAAGAATAGTAATATATGATTTGTGTTGATAATGCTAACCTTGGTCAGAGTGTATTGTCATGCGATAGTTCAGATGAGATTTTTTAATTAAAACCTTGTTTTAAACATCGATGACAAGGTCTAATGTAGGACGTGTAGACATCATTTTTAGAATGATATAAATAAATCCATAAATGGAGATAAATCGAAACTATTTATACCCTAGGGGGGTATATGTTATAGTATAAGTAACTTTACTATAACATTTTCATTGGGAGGGGTTAATTTGAAGAATAATGGTGAAGCGCATAATCATCAAAATCACATGAATCATTCCAATCAAATGCATCATGATAACCATGCCTCACATCATCATAGTGGCCATGCACATCATCATGGAAATTTTAAAGTTAAGTTTTTTGTTTCATTAATTTTTGCAATACCTATCATTCTTTTATCGCCAATGATGGGTATTAACTTACCTTTTCAATTCACATTTCCAGGTTCTGAATGGGTAGTGTTAATATTAAGTACAATTTTATTCTTTTATGGTGGTAAACCGTTCTTGTCTGGTGGTAAAGATGAAATTGCTACAAAAAAACCAGGCATGATGACCTTAGTTGCTCTAGGTATTTCAGTAGCTTATATTTATAGCTTGTATGCTTTTTATATGAATAACTTTAGTAGTGCAACTGGTCATACAATGGACTTTTTTTGGGAATTAGCAACCTTAATTTTAATTATGCTATTAGGACATTGGATAGAAATGAATGCTGTCGGAAATGCTGGAGATGCTTTAAAGAAAATGGCAGAACTATTACCTAATAGTGCTATTAAAGTTATGGATAATGGCCAACGCGAAGAAGTTAAAATATCAGACATCATGACTGATGATATCGTCGAAGTAAAAGCCGGAGAAAGCATTCCAACAGATGGTATTATCGTTCAAGGACAAACATCTATAGATGAATCCCTAGTCACTGGAGAATCTAAAAAAGTACAAAAAAATCAAAATGACAACGTCATCGGGGGTTCTATTAATGGGTCTGGAACAATACAAGTCAAGGTTACAGCTGTTGGAGAAGATGGATATCTTTCTCAAGTTATGGGACTTGTTAATCAAGCACAAAATGATAAATCTAGTGCTGAATTGTTATCTGATAAAGTAGCGGGTTATTTATTCTACTTTGCTGTAATTGTTGGCGTGATTTCTTTTATTGTCTGGATGCTCATTCAAAATGATGTTGATTTTGCATTAGAACGTCTTGTAACTGTGTTAGTCATTGCTTGTCCACATGCTTTAGGCTTGGCAATACCTTTAGTCACTGCACGTTCTACTTCAATTGGTGCACATAATGGTTTAATTATTAAAAATAGAGAGTCTGTAGAAATAGCTCAACATATCGATTATGTAATGATGGATAAAACTGGTACTTTAACTGAGGGTAACTTTTCTGTGAATCATTATGAGAGCTTTAAAAATGATTTGGGTAATGATACAATATTAAGCCTTTTCGCCTCATTAGAAAGTCAATCTAATCACCCATTAGCTATAAGTATTGTTGATTTTGCGAAAAGTAAAAATGTTTCATTTACTAATCCACAAGACGTTAATAATATTCCAGGTGTCGGATTAGAAGGTCTAATTGATAATAAAACATATAAAATAACAAATGTCTCTTATCTTGATAAACATAAACTTAATTATGACGATGACTTATTTACTAAATTAGCTCAACAAGGTAATTCAATCAGCTATTTAATTGAGGATCAACAAGTCATTGGCATGATTGCTCAAGGAGATCAAATTAAAGAAAGCTCAAAACAAATGGTAGCTGATTTACTATCAAGAAATATTACACCAGTCATGCTTACAGGTGACAATAATGAAGTGGCACACGCTGTCGCAAAAGAATTAGGTATTAGTGATGTCCACGCACAACTCATGCCAGAAGATAAGGAAAGCATTATAAAAGATTATCAAAGTGACGGTAATAAAGTCATGATGGTCGGAGACGGTATCAACGATGCGCCGAGTCTTATAAGAGCCGATATTGGTATAGCAATTGGTGCAGGCACAGATGTTGCAGTAGATTCAGGTGATATCATACTTGTTAAAAGTAATCCATCAGATATTATTCATTTCTTGACCCTTTCAAATAATACTATGAGAAAAATGGTGCAAAACTTATGGTGGGGTGCAGGTTATAATATTGTTGCTGTACCTTTAGCAGCCGGTATTTTAGCATTTATCGGCTTGATTTTATCACCTGCAATAGGGGCTATTTTAATGTCATTAAGTACGATTATCGTTGCAATTAATGCTTTTACATTAAAATTAAAATAAAAGGTAGGCGTTTTATTATGATTAAAAAATTATTTTTTATGATATTAGGGTCATTACTAATATTATCAGCTTGCTCCAATAATGATGAAAAAGATAAAGATACTAAAGATCAAAAAAGTGAGACCCATGTGAAGCATAATGATGAAAGTAAAGTTCCCGAAGATATGACATCGACGAATGAAGGTGAATTTAAAGCGGGAGATAAAGTGACGATTACAGCAGGGCATATGCCAGGTATGAAAGGTGCAGAAGCTACTGTAAAAGGTGCGTATAAAACATATGCCTATGTTGTAAGTTATAAACCCACAAATGGAAATGAAAAAGTAAACAATCATAAATGGGTTGTAAATGAAGAGATCAAAGATGCGCCTAAAGATGGATTTAGTAAGGGCGATACTGTTAAATTAGAAGCAAGTCATATGTCTGGTATGAAAGGTGCTACAGCCAATATAGATAACGTGAAAAAGACTACTGTTTACGTGGTTGATTACAAATCCAAAGATAATGGTAAAATCATTAAAAATCATAAATGGATGACAGGAAATGAACTGGAAGCACGCTAAAAATCTAATTCTAAATTGAGAAATAAATAGATATAAAAAATATTCTCCTTAATCAATAATTTAAAAAACTTATTATTGTTAAGGAGGATATTTTTAGTGTGTAAATTAAAAAGAATTTTAGAAGAATAATATTTATCAAAAAACGCTTAATAGACGTGAAGAATACAGTCTATTAAGCGTTTTATATTAATATTTTATCAGTACGTTTCATTTTTTTACACTAAACATGGTAGTTGAATGATACTAGTCTTAATTTTTCACAAAATACTATTCGCAATAACAATACGCAAATATATTCTCTCAAACTATAAATGATGGACTTAAATTATTTATCGTGTTTAAGCACACGGGCCATTTCTTCAATCTTACCGGCATGTAATGGAACATGGAAGGCATTTAGTACTAATAATTCGTTGAGTGTTTGACAACCAGCAACGGGTTCGTTAAGTTCTTGTGATAATTGTTCATCCGTTAGTTTGCGTGCACGTTCAGGAAGTGTTTTTAAGTTTTCTTTAATCGTTTCGATTGCTGGAACGTCTTGTCCTTCCCAGTTAGCAGGGCTAGATCCGTAACCAAAAAGTTTAGTATATTTAGCGATATCTATGGCATTTTGACCACCTATTGATAAAGCCGAATCGAAAATAGTTAAAACATGTCCAAACTGCCAATGTAACGTATTTGGAAAAACATCATTTTCTTTATCTAATACTTGTTCAACGTTCCAATTATCATAAACAGATAGTAGATGATTTACACCTACATCAATCACATCATAAACTGTTTTATCATTCATTTAAGCTTCCTCCTATATTAAAAAGTGTATTATTAAAATTCTACCCGTTAAAAATTACTCACAAACACTATGATTAGAAGTACTCGTTTTATTTACTGTATAGCACGAATGGATGTAAAGAGGATTAAGACTAGACAAGTATCGAAGCTGTATTACTGAAAAAATGCTATTAAAACAACAATAATAAATATTTATAACAGAGAAACTTACAAAATCATATCTTCAATTTCTTAGAAGGTAACTTAAACTAGTCATCTTTAGCTTGTTTTGTTCTCTCGAATTCTATTCTTAAAATGGAGAAATTTCTTAATCTTAGCATCAAAATAATGTAAAACATACTAAGATTAGCTGTGAAGAAATCTATGACGATAGATTTCTTCACAGCTATTTTTTATAGTTGTAGAGA
>NZ_JBXWKZ010000040.1:0-19044 GCF_058191515.1 Staphylococcus sp. CoH_129_LAB_1
ATAGTGTTTGTAACATTTAAGTTACTTTATTGGAATTAACGTTGACATATTGTCATTCAGTTTTCAATGTTCATTTTCTTCAACACAAGAATTAATTATACTCTCTATCGACTTAAAAGTCAACAACTTTTTTAAATTAATTTTTTAATGTTCGTTGATTTGTTTCGCTCAACAAATAAATACTATACAGGGTTTCTTCTAATAACACAACAGTAAAATTTACACTCCGGAGAATAGTAAATGAGTTATTAACCTAAAAAAACGAACATTAAATATGTTAGTTTATTTATTGTTAGTTTTAAAGATATTTTTCTCTGTTTTTAAAATCGTTTTATACCATTTCTCTTTCATAAAACAAACTTTTAAAAATTTACATTTTTTTAAAATAAATTTAAAAAAGCTATTTACAGTATAATTTAGTACTGTTAGAGACGAAATTCCCTCGTAACTCAATACTAATCTACTATAAATAGCATATAAAAAATTACATTTCAGTTCTGCCAGCAATGGCTTTAGAAAGCGTTACTTCATCAGCATACTCTAAATCACCACCAACTGATAATCCTTGCGCAAGACGTGTAACCTTTATTCCAATAGGTTTTACAAGTCTTGATATATACATGGCAGTTGACTCACCTTCTAAGTTTGGGTTCATTGCTAGTATGAGTTCTTTAACTTCTTCATCTTTCAATCTATCAATAAGCGTAGGTATATTAATATCTTCAGGTCCTATACCATCCATTGGAGAGATAGACCCATGTAATACATGATAAAGACCTTTATACTCCCTCATTTTTTCCATTGCAATAACATCTTTATCATCTTCAACCACACAAATAATTGAGCGATCCCTTTGTTTATCTTCACAAATGTAACATGGATCTTTTTCAGTGATATGACCACAGATACTACAATAGGTAAGTTCTCGTTTAACATCTACTAAGGCTTTAGCAAATTTTACGACATCGTCTTCTTTCATATCTAATGTATGAAAAGCCAGACGTTGAGCCGTCTTGGGACCAATGCCTGGCAGTTTCATAAAACTATCTATAAGTTTTGAAATCGGTTCAGGATAATGCATACTTAACACTTAACCTACATTCCTGGAATGTTTAAGCCTTGAGTATGTTTACCTAATCGTTCTTGTGTTAAATTATCTGCTTTATTCATCGCTTCATTTGTTGCAGCTAAAACTAAATCTTGTAACATTTCCACGTCATCTGGATCTACTGCTTCTTCTTTAATTTCTACATCTACAACTTCTTTATGACCAGTTACAGTTACAGCAACCATACCGCCACCAGCTGTACCTACAATACGTTCTTCTTTAAGTTTTTCTTGTTCTTGTGCCATTTTCTTTTGCATTTTTTGCATTTGTTTCATCATTTGTTGCATATTTCCGCCACCGCGCATAATTCATTTCCTCCTTAAATTTTCACATTAATTTTCTTATAATTTATAATTTATTATACATACGTTTATATCTATTGTCATGTATGACTCATTCATCGTTTTTTATAAACAACCTGATATATTTTATTATTCATCTATCATATTTACAGTGTCTTCCCCGAATAAATCTCTTGCTTTTTGAGCAATATCAGGCGTTTTCTCTTGAGTATTGTCTTTTGTACTTTCAGTAGAATGATGGTCATTTTGTTTTCGATGATTAATATACTCGCTTCTTACTCTCATCCATTGATCTGAAGGGACTCCTACTACTTCAACATTTTTATCAATGATATTACAAACGACATTTTCAATATTTTTTCTTTTTTCTTCATCTTTATTAACAATTTCACAATGGATTTCTTCATCGAATTGAATTAATACACGTTTTCTACTTGCCGCTACTGGAATTGAGTTTTGCAATAAGCTTACTAAAGATTTTTTATCATTACTTTTAGCATAATCAATCACTTCTTGCCAATGTTCTTTCAATAGTCGAATATCTTCTTTATTTGCTTCATCTAAAACTTTAGCAATCTGTGTCATAGAAAATGCTGCTTTACTTTGACGTTTACTTCTAGAATTTGTATTCATTTGCGTATGTTTTTTATTGCTCTGTGAAATACCTTGGGCTTTTAGAGTTTTTAGCTCATTTTCAAGTTGTTCCATTCTTTGTAATAACACTTCATTATTAGGTTCTGCGGCAATAGGAGTTGTCGCTACATTTTCTACCTTCGTAGGATTTGATTTAACCATTTCAGCTAATTTAACTAATAACACTTCAAAGTGTACGTTTTGATTCACACTAAATCTAATAGAAACAAGAGTGTCATTTATAATATCTATCATATGATATAACGTTTCTAAATCAAAGTGAGTTAAGGCATCGTAACTTGTTTGTTCATTGATTGTTTTATTCATAATCGTATCTCTTACGAAATAAATCATATCATTAATAAGCCTATTTACTTCTTTACCTTCAGATACAAAGTGATGATAGCGAGAAAATGCTTCTTTTACATTTCCATCAACAATATTTTTAAATAATTCATTAAGCGAAGCTTCATCTACACTACCAGTTACATCTAATACATCTTGTAATGTAAGATGCTCATCCCCAAAAGCAATCGCTTGATCCATGATACTTAATGCATCACGCATACCACCCTCTGATGCTTTAGCAATAAATTCTAATGCCGCTTTATCGTAATCTAATGATTGTTCTTGTGCAACAAAACGTAATCGTTCAACAATTTGTTCGGTACTAATCGCTTTAAAGTCAAAACGTTGTGCCCGTGAAATAATAGTAGGTGGTATTTTATGCGGTTCTGTTGTTGCTAAAATAAAAATAGCATGTGCTGGGGGTTCTTCTAATGTTTTTAATAAAGCATTAAAAGCGCCAGTTGTAAGCATATGAACCTCATCTATAATATAAACCTTATATTTCGATTCACTAGGTGCGTATTTAACTTTATCTCTAATATTTCTAATTTCATCAACACCATTATTACTAGCAGCATCAATTTCAATAACGTCACCATTCGTTCCTTGTGTAATGCCTTTGCATATTGTACATTCATTACAAGGTTCACCATCATGAGGATTTAAACAATTGATAGCTTTAGCAAATACTTTAGCTATACTCGTTTTACCAGTTCCTCTTGGACCACTAAAAATATACGCATGAGACTGTTTTCCTTTAGAAATAGCATTTCTCAATGTTTTAGTGACATGTTCTTGACCTACAACATCATTAAAGCTTTGTGGCCTAAACATTCGATATAACGCTTGATAATTCACAGTCGCACCTCCAATACAATTACTTATCAATTATATCACGCAATATCTTTGCTATATTAATTTTTTATATTTCTATTGATAGCGGTTGTAGTTTCCCATGTGGATATTCACTTAATTGATTCCACAAGAATTTCACATAAAGAAGTTTATTCTCATGTTCCGAAATAATACGGTGTTGTGCTGCTGATTCATAACCTAACGTTGTAAAATAGTCAGGACAACAATCTACAATAATAGCAGTATAATGATGAGACTTCGCTCTCTCTTCTACAGCTTGTACTAATGCTTTTCCTATACCTTGATTTCGATAAGGTGTTGCTACAATCAAAGAAGATAATTGTAATACTTTAAATGTATCTTCATTATCAATGAGATCCACTTCATTTAGCATGATATGCCCTATAATTTCTCCGTCTTCTTTTTTGGCAATAACTTCTAATTCATAATTATATGTAGGTTGTTTTCTTAAATTAGAAATCATTTTACTATGTGATTTCCCATTTAAATCTTCACTATTAGTATCATGTTTTTCAAGTTTCTCTAAAGTCTCGATATAATCCATTTCAGTTAAAGTACTTAAATAAACTTGCATAACTTCCCCCCTATAATTAATATTGTTCTAATCATATTTATATTAAATTAATTGAGTGAATGTGTCAGTGTAGATGCCTATAAACTTTATTATAGACGTTACTTAGAGTATTTGTTTTCCTCAAAACAAATATTTTGAATATCTATATATAAATATGATGTTTATAGTTGTTTGATGACAACTCACTTAAATAATTTAAAACTCTTTATCTATATTCTAAGTTCTTCTATAGTTTATATAAAAAAGTAGCCTGGGACATAATTAAATGTCTCAGGCATTTTTAATATGTTGGCAGTTGATAACTGAATTGAAAATGAATTCTGTCCCACTCCCATAAAGTATATATATTTATAAAAACGATTGGTTTGAAATTAAAAAGACCGTGCACCTTCGAATCGAGTGTACATCATAAACGTTACCGAAGTCGATAGCTAAATCTCGGCTACCCTACGGCACATATGAGTGTCCACTTAATGCTGCTTCCGTCAGGACCTGACATGATTCATGGGTTCATATTGCATAGGACCGAAATCTTCAAACACCTCGTGCTTCGGGCAGACTTCACAAAAGTACACCCTCAACGAAGGAATTAAGTCTCGCATAAAGCGGATTTCGAGTACAGGGAACCGCTACCTCCCCACCTAGCACGGTAAGTTTTATAATACTATAAAACGTATTAATGTTGCAAGTAAAATAGTATATTTATCTATAAATCATTCAAGTTAAAATAAATTTTAAAATGACTATTTACTTTGTCGACGAGAAAATTCATTAAACTTAAACTCTGTCGCTAAATGTTTTGAAATATTATATTGAAATCGTGTCGTATCTTTAAGAAAAACTGTACTTCTTACTGTCGCCGTATATGGATGATGCACTTTACCAAACACTTGATATTCAAACTCCTTAAATGGTTCAAATGTAATTGATTTATTAGAATAACTAATATCTAAATTAAGTTCTTTTTCTAAATAATCATAAATAGAATTATTAGCTATCGTATCAGATATTTCAGGAACCACTGAAGTTAGAAAATAATCTTCGTCTAGTATTTTAACTTTTTTATTTATACTTCTACTTCTTATTACATGACATAATAACTCATTATTCTTTAAAAGCAATTTTTCTTTCACTAAAGGAACATCAGACGCCTTTATTATTTCATTTACAAGTACATGTGTTTCATGATTTAAGTTTAACTTTTCTTTAACTTCTTTAAAGCTAATTAAATCCGAAAAAGGAAATTCAGTCATATCTTGTTGTATGACTATTGATCCTTTTCCTCTAATTTTTTGAATCACTCCATCATTTGCAAGTAATTCTAATGCTTTTCTTACAGTTTCTCGAGAGGAGTGATACGTTTCTACAAGCTCACGTTCTGACGGTAGTTGTTCACCATATAAATAGTTCCCTTCAGAAATATCTTTTTTTAGATTATCATAAATTATTGCAAATTTTTGTTGATTCATTTTTTATATTTCACCCAATTAATTAATATGATTTACTAATAACTATTGCACCGTAAGATGAAATTTTATTATTAAGAATTGTACCACTTTGAATAATGGTATCTCCTACTATATCAAGGTCATCTGGAATCCTAACAGATTCATTTGAAAAGTTAGCAATAATTAGCCAGGAATCATTTTTGTAATTACGTCGATAAACAAATAATTGCGGATGATCCATATACAAAGGTTCGATATCACCATAAGTAATAATATCTTGATGATGACGCAATTTAATAAGTTGACGATATACATGTAAAACTGAATCTTTATTATTTATAGCATCTTCAACATTAATTGTATCTATATTATTAGGTAAATCTATCCATGGCGTACTAGATGTAAATCCTGCATTTTCATTTTGATTCCATTGTATAGGAGTACGCGAATTATCACGTGATTTTTGAGATAAAATAGTCAATATTTCTTCTTCTAGTACTCCTTGTTCTTTCAAATGCGCATACGCATTAAGAGACTCTACATCACGATATTTCTGTATCGATGTATAATGTGGATCAGTCATACCAATTTCTTCACCTTGATAAATATATGGTGTACCTTGTAACATGTGTAGAACAATTGCTAACATTTTTGCGCTTGCTTGTCGATTCAATTCACTTGTGTCATCGCCAAATCGTGATACTACTCTTGGTTGGTCATGATTACACCAAAAAATAGCATTCCAACCACCGCCATCATGGATACCTACTTGCCATTCCATTAAAACTTTCTTCAATTTAAGAAAATCATATTTTTTATTTGTCCACTTTTCTCCATCTTTATAATCCACTTTTAAATGATGAAAATTAAATACGCTATTCAATTCTTGACGCTCAGGACGTGTATATTTAATACAATTATCAATAGTTGTTGAAGACATCTCACCTACTGTCATCATATTTCTATCTCCAAAAGTATAACGATTAAGTTCATGTAAATATTCATGTACACGGGGACCATCAGTATAGAATTCTTTTCCAGTAGCGTCTGAATTTTTAAATTCATCTTTAGAAATAAGGTTTATTACGTCAAAACGGAAACCATCAACTCCAAATTGAATCCAATAATTCACCATCTCATAAAGTGCTTGTCTTACTTTTTGATTATCCCAATTCAAATCAGCTTGTGTCACATCAAATAAGTGTAAATAATATTCATCTGAATGTTCATCATATTTCCAAGCATTTCCACCAAATTTAGATTGCCAATTTGTTGGAGGACCATCTTCTGATGATTTGAAAAAATAAAAATCTCGATAGTAATTATCTTTTGAACTAATTGCTTCTCTAAACCATTGATGTTCTGTAGAAGTATGATTAATTACAATATCTAGCATGACTTTTAAATCTCGACGATGTGCTTCATAAATCAATGTTTTAAAATCTTCTAATGTTCCAAATTGTTCATTAATTTTAAAATAATCGCTGATATCGTAGCCATTATCATTCATGGGAGATTCATAAATAGGTGTTAGCCAAATATAATCCACACCTAAATATTTTATGTAATCTAATTTTTCAATAATACCATTCAAATCTCCTTTTCCGTTTCCAGTTGTATCATTAAACGATTTAGGGTAAATTTGATAAACTACTGATTTTCTCCAATCTTTTTGAATCATATTAATGCCACCTTATATAAAAAATATATTTTTTCAAAATACTTTAGTATTTACTTCTTAAAATGAAACTACTTAAACATCATTTTACATTTTCAGGATTTTCTACCATTTTTTTAGCTTTAATGTTAGTAAATTTAGAGAAAATCACTGTTAATATTGCTGGCACAATGATAGCTAATAGTGTAACAGGTCCGTAAATATACCAATACTTACTTTGTATTGAAATAAAAGCCGGGACACCGCCAACTCCTACGTTTCCAAGAACTCGATTTGCTCCAATGATTGCCCCTAAAACACTTGATGTACAAATTGCTGCGAAAAATGGTACTTTTAGAGGTAAATTCACTCCAAACATAGCTGGTTCAGTAACACCTAAGAAAGCAGAAACACTAGATGTTAATGCTAACCCTTCTTCTTTAGCCATTTTTCGACGTTTATAAATAAACCATGCGCCAAATGCAGCTGATCCTTGACAAACATTAGAAATTGCTACAATTGGCCATAAATAAGTACCTTTTAGTGAACTACCCATTAACTGAAAATCTACTGCTAAGAACATGTGATGTAATCCAGTAATAACAAGTGGTGCATAAAAGAATCCATAAATTGCGCCACCTAGCCAACCAGCATGTTCAAAAACAAATTGTATAGCACTAGTAATTGCTGTTCCAATACCTAATGCTACAGGCCCAATAATAATAAATGATAGGAATCCTGTAATTAATAATGCTACAGGTCCTACTACAAGCATCTTAATTGAATCATGTACAACTTTATTAAGTGCTTTTTCAATTAACGAAAGTACATAAGCCGCAATAAGTACCGGAAGTACTTGTCCTTGATAATTTAATTGCTTAATTTCTAAACCAAATAAATTCCATGTAGGAATATGACCTTTAGCTATATCATATTGAGAAACGAGTTGAGGATGCATTAATATTAATCCCAACACTAATCCTAGGATTGGACTACCGCCAAAGACTTTCATACTACTCCAACCAATTAAAGCTGGTAAGAAGATAAAAGCTGTACTAGCTATAACATTAATAATATTAGAAATATCTCCTAATTGTGGTTGTTGTTCTACTAGTGACTTAGGACCAAATAAATTTTCCATAGTTAACAAATTGTTAATTCCCATAAGCAAACCTGCTGTGACTAAAGCTGGCAAAATTGGGATAAAAATATCTCCTAATAATTTTACTAACCGTTGTAATGGATTACCTTTTTTTGCTGCAGCAGCTTTGGCATCTTCTTTAGATGCAGTTTCAACGCCTGTTTCATTCACAAATTGTTTATACACTTCATCTACCGTACCAGGACCAATAACAATTTGATATTGATTATCAGCTTTAAATTGGCCTTTAACAAGCGTATTATTATCTAAAGCCTCTTTATCTACTTTATTATCATCTTTCAACACTAATCTCAATCGTGTAACACAATGAGTAGCAGTATCTACGTTTTCTTTTCCTCCAATTGCTTGAACAATGTCTTGCACGTCTCTTTTTTTTACAGCCACGATTTCCACTCCTTTGTTTCTAACTTAAACAAAGTATAGCTTGTCTAGACAAGTTATGCAAAGGCTTTCACAAGGTTGTCTGATTTTTGTAAATTTCAATATATAAAAAAATAAGCACTCAGTATTTACTGAGTGCTTATATTCTTTATATTTATTAGTCTTGGATTTTAATTATAATGGCGGAGGAAGAGGGATTCGAACCCCCGCGGCCCGTTAAGGCCCTGTCGGTTTTCAAGACCGATCCCTTCAGCCGGACTTGGGTATTCCTCCAATGAACACAACAACTATCTTATAATATTATTCATTGGAAGTCAATCTTTTTATATTATTATGATAAAACTTTTTGTTTAAGATATTGGTCTACTGATTTAGCTACAGCTCGACCTTCTTTAATTGCCCACACGACTAAACTTTGTCCGCGACGTGCATCTCCTGCAGCAAATATCTTTTCTTGATTTGTACGATAATCTTGCTCATTTGCTATAATTTTATTTTGTTTAGTTTTAATATCAAACGATCTTGGTACTGTTGTTTCAGTCCCTTCAAATCCGATTGATAATAACACTAAATCTGCTGGCCAGTGTCTTTCCGTACCATCAACAACAACCATACCTTCAGGTGTTTCTTCTAAAATTTGGGTATAAACACCACGAATATTCCCGATTGCATCTACATCATATCGCATTGTTTGTACGCCATAAGCACGAGGCTCTCTTCCAAATCGCGCTTCATATTCTTTATGAGCATAATCCATTTTAAATACAGGTAGTGCTAAAGGCCAAGAGGTATTACTTTCAAATGTAATCTCTTCTGGTGCTTTTGTATACTTATTAAACTGTACAATGGACTTACAATTTTCACGTAAAGCAGTTGCTACACAGTCTGCTCCAGTGTCTCCCGCTCCTATGACAACGACATTTTTATCTTTAGCTGTAATTGAAGCTTCTTCAATCTCACCGTTTAGAACTTGCATTTGCTCAGTAAGGTAATCCATAGCAAAATGAATACCTTGCCCTATTCTACCTTCTAAAGGTAAATCGCGTGCTTTTTGAGCCCCGGTACATAGTATAATCGCATCAAATTGTTCTTCTAATTCTTCACGCGTTACATCTACACCGATATTTGTATTTGTCTTGAAAATAATACCCGCCTCACGCATGATTTCAATTCTACGTCGGACAACAGTTTTGTCTAACTTCATGTTTGGAATACCATACATTAATAGACCGCCTGGTTCAGCTGCTCTTTCAAAGACAGTAACTTGATAACCTAAATGATTTAATTCTTCCGCAGCTGCTAATCCTGCAGGACCGCTTCCAACAATTGCTACGCTCTGATCTTTGTGTTCTTTTGGATATTTTGGTTTTACCCATCCATTTTCATATGCTTCATCAATAATCGTGCGCTCGATACCTTTAATCGCTACAGAATCACGATTAATTTTCATGACACATGATTGCTCACATGGTGCAGGACAAATACGTCCTGTAAATTCAGGAAAATTATTTGTCTCACTTAGGCGCTCGTATGCTTCTTTAAAATCTTGATGATAAACTAAATCATTCCATTCAGGGATATAGTTTCCTATTGGACAACCAATTGTTTCTCGTCCGAAAGGAAGTCCAGTTTGACAAAATGGCGTTCCACAATCCATACATCTTGCCCCTTGAATAGAAGCTTCTTCTTTAGAAAATCGTTGTTGGAACGCTTCATGTCCTTCTAAACGTTCAATGAGTGACAATTCTGCTAATGATTGTTTCTCATATTTCATAAACCCTTTAAACTCACCCATAACATTTCCTTCCTTTCTTTAATAAATCACAGCTGGTTGCAAGTCTTTTTCAATTGATGTGCGATTATCATAAAATGCAGCTAATTTTGCTTCGTTATCTTCTGATAAATGGCGACGTTGTAACTCAATTTTTTGCATCATTAATTCATAATCTTTTGGAATCACTTTTATTACATGTTCAGTGATATTTTCAAATTGATTTAAGATATTTTTAGCTTTTGTACTCTTTGTATAACGATAATGATCTTCTAACATTGATTTAAGTAAATGCTTTTCTTCATCATGTTGTACGTGTTTAAATGCTAAAGTTGGAAGCTGATTTGCTTTTTTAAATGCTTCGATATCACTTGGGAAGATATAACATACTCCACCACTCATACCTTGACCAAAGTTTTTTCCAACATCACCAAGGATGATGACATGTCCGCCTGTCATGTATTCCAAACCATGATCTCCAATCCCTTCAACAACTACATCTATGCCACTATTACGAATACAGAAGCGTTCTCCAGCCTTACCATTAATATATGCTTTACCACTTGAAGCACCATAGAAGCACACATTACCTACAATAATTTCATTTTCACGAGCATGGTTTGGCGCTTTAACTACAACAGTTCCACCAGATAATCCTTTACCTACATAATCATTGGCATCTCCAGTATGTTGTATTAATAATCCCTTAGGAGCAAATGCACCTAAACTTTGACCAGCATGACCAACTGTCTCAGCAATAATCGTTTCTTCAGGCAAACCTTTACTACCATGTTGCTTCGTAATGTAACTACCTGTAATTACACCAACATTTCGTTGAGTGTTATTAATTGTATATTGCCCTTTAAACTTCTCACTATTTTCAATACTTTGTTTTGCTTCTTTATATAAATAATTTAAATCGAAACCAATATCTAAATGGTGATTTTGAGATATTTCTTTTATATTTGGTCCATCTACAGCATGAATTAACTTCTCAATATCAAGCGTGGCTGCTTTAGATTTAGGATTAATATGACGCGATCGTTGTAATAAGTCAGTACGTCCTACTAGTTCTTCGACTGTTTTCAAGCCAAGTTCTGCGAGAACTTCTCTTAATTCTTTAGCAATGAAATGCATAAAATTGACAACGTGGTCTGCTTTACCTCTATAAAGCGCCCGTAAGTCTTTATTTTGTGTTGCTATTCCTACTGGACAGGTATCATTATGACAAACTCTCATCATAATACACCCGAGAACTACAAGAGGTGCAGTGGCAAAACCAAATTCTTCTGCTCCTAATGCACATGCTAAAGCTACATCTTTACCTGTTAATAATTTACCATCTGTTTCTAAACGTACACGGCTACGCAAATCATTTAACTTTAATGTTTGGTGAGTTTCTGCTAAACCAAGCTCTCATGGTAATCCAGCATGTTGAATACTTGTTTTAGGGGATGCACCAGTACCACCGTCATAACCACTGACAACAATTTTATCTGCAAATGCTTTAGCTACCCCTGAAGCAATCGTTCCTATACCAGTTTTAGATACTAATTTAACAGCAATATCTGCGTCTTTATTTGCATTTTTCAAATCGTGAATCAACTGTGCTAAATCTTCAATTGAGTAAATATCATGGTGTGGTGGTGGAGAAATAAGCCCAATTCCTGGTGTAGATCCACGCGTTTCAGCAATCCAAGGATATACTTTAGTTCCTGGCAGTTGTCCACCTTCACCAGGTTTTGCACCTTGAGCTACTTTAATTTGTAATTCTTTAGCGTGTTGTAAATACTCACTAGTTACACCAAATCGTCCTGATGCCACTTGCTTAATTGCACTTGATAAATAACTACCGTCTTCTTGAACGACATATCGCTTAGGATTTTCTCCTCCTTCACCGCTATTACTTTTCCCACCTAATTTATTCATTGCTTTTGCCAATGTTTGATGTGCTTCCTCAGAAATAGAACCATAGCTCATAGCACCTGTATTAAAACGTTTTACAATTGATTCTACAGATTCTACTTGATCAATAGATATTGACTGCTGTGGTTTAAATTCTAGTAAATCACGTAAATGGTCGTTTCTATTTTCATGCACAGCGTTAGTAAATGCTTTAAATTGCTCGTAATCATTTCCACGACAAGCATGTTGTAATAAGTGAATCGTTGTTGGATTAAACACGTGATGTTGTCCTTGTTGACGCCATTGAAAATTACTACCAGAAGCTAGATATTCTTCTTCGTTACTTTGGCGTTTTCTATTTTCTTCATCAATTTGTTCGATACTTAACCCTGATAATTTAGACTGTGTTCCTGTAAAATAAGTGTCAATAACATTTTTAGATAATCCTACTGCTTCAAATATTTGTGCGCCTTGATAACTTTGAACAGTAGAGATACCCATTTTAGCCATAACTTTAATAACGCCTTCTGATAAAACGTTTGTATATGTTTCAACGTTCTCAGAAATCGAACCTTTAAGATGGCAATTATCAGTTAAGTGAGCAATTGTTTGTTGTGCTAAGTATGGAATAACCGCATTCGCACCATACCCAAGTAAACAAGCAACATGATGCACTTCACGTGTTTCACCTGATAAAGCAACAATACTTGTACTCATACGTAAATCTTCTTTAATAAGTAATTGATGAACATGACTTATGGCTAATAATATTGGCATAGCATAATACAGTGACTGAGTTGTATCGATAAGTGCGCTATCATCTAACACTAAAATTGTGTAACCTTCTTTTGTAGCTTGAATCGCTTGTTCTCCTAAACGATTTAAAGCTGCCTCAAGTGAAATATCTTGATAAAGAATCGACAAATGTTTCACGTTAAACTTACTTTGTTCAATTTTATCTAATTGATTTAATGTAAGGACTGGTTTAGTAAGTTGTATACGATCTAAGACACTCGGATCTGGATGAAGTAAGTTTCCTTCACTACCTAGATAAGATAATTCACTTGTCACAATCTTTTCACGATATGCATCGATAGGCGGATTCGTTACTTGAGCAAACAGCTGTTTAAAGTAGTTAAATAATGATTCTGGTCGTTCATTTAATACTGCAAGTGGCGCATCATACCCCATTGCACCAATAGGATCTTTCTTTCCTACAACTAAGTCTGTCATATATTTGTGAATATCTTCCTTAGTGTAGCCAAATTGCTTTTGCATTCTGAATAGCGTTGCTTCATCTAATAATTTACGTTGATATTGAACTTGTTCTAATTCTAAATCAATTTTGTATTGATCAATCCACTCTTTATACGGGTGTTTATGTGCAATATTAGTTTTAAGTTCATTATTTTCGATGACCTTATTAGAGTTAAAATCAACCAACAATAATTTTCCAGGGTTCAATTGTCCTTTAAAAGCGACGTTTTCTTCTGGGACATCAATCACACCCACTTCAGATGAGAAAACAATAAAATTATCTTTAGTAATTGTATAGCGTCCTGGTCGTAATCCATTACGATCCGTTAATGCACCAATTTTATCGCCATTACAGAATGAAATCATTGTTGGACCATCCCATGGTTCCATTAAATAGCTATAAAATTCATAAAATGCGCGTACATTTTCATCATTGGATTTATTATATAGCCATGGCTCTGGTATAAGTAACATCGCCGCTTCTTCAGGTTCCATTGCTAAATTTAAGAACTCCAATGCGTTATCTACAATAGCTGAGTCACTTCCATCCTCATCAACAATATTTTGAATTTTTTCACTTTCATTACCAAATAAAGTATTAATAAGTTGACGTTGACGGGCACGCATCCAATTGACATTACCCTTAATTGTATTAATTTCTCCGTTATGCATAAGAAGTCGATTAGGATGCGCACGTTTCCAACTAGGGAATGTGTTCGTACTAAATCTTGAATGAACAAGTCCTAGTTTTGATTGATAATCTTTATTGTTCAGGTCTAGGTATAATTTCTTAATTTGATCTGAACGTAACCAACCTTTATAAACAATCGTTTTATGAGACAAACTTGTAAAATATAACTCTAAATTTTCGCGTTCTGCATATTGTTCAATTTGTTTACGTGCTAAATATAACTGTTTAACAGGCGTTTCATGCTGTTTTAAGTCTACAAATACTTGCTGTACATAAGGCATTGTAGAAGCAACATGTTCTGCTAACGCTTGTGTGTCTACAGGAACTTCTCTATAACCAATCGCTTTCAATCCTTCATCATTAAAATATTGATTAAATATTGTTTCATGCTGTGTACCTAAAACTTTTTGATTAGAGAAAAAAAGACCTACCGCATATTCGCCTTCATTAGGTAAGTCGAAATGAGTGTGCTTTTTAAAAAATTCGAAGGGAATTTCTGTCATAATTCCTGCACCATCACCAGTAATACCATCAGCTCCGATACCACCACGATGATCTAGTCTACGCAACATTTCTAATGATTTTTCAATAATATCGTGAGATCTTAAATTATCCATATTGGCATAAAAGCCGATTCCACATGCATCATGTTCCTCACGGTAATCATATAATCCTCTTTTTAGTCTATCTTTAAACACGATGCCCACTCCTTTTGAGAATTTTCAGAAAATTTACTGTTAATAATAATTAATATAATGTAAAATATTTATCTGAACAATATATTAAATAGATAATACTATTCTAATAATTAGAACATTTGCGATATACTTATATTAAGGAGGTAGTATATGGAAATTAAACAATTACGATACTTTGTTGAAGTTGCTCGACGTGAACATATTTCCGAGGCTGCATTGGAACTTAACATTGCTCAATCTGCAATTAGTCGCCAAATCAATTTACTTGAAAAAGAATTACAAGTTCCATTATTTGATAGACAAGGTCGCAATATATTTCTTACTTCACACGGTAAAGCGTTACTAACACAAGCAACTCAAATACTAGAACAACTTGATGAAACGGTTGCTCTTTTTCAACAAGAGCAACTTAAAAACGCACATCATATTAATTTAGGCTTTGAAGAAAGCTATGCTTCTCATATGATTACACCTATTATTCAAGCATTCGAAAGAGAATATGATAGTCATATTATTCCGAGTTTAATGAATCATACTCAGATAGTAGAATGTTTAAATTCAGGAAAAATCGATATAGCTATTGTTGAAAATACATCTGAATTACAAGCAAACTCAACTCTTTCTATTAAGTCTTTATATGAAGAAACATATCATTTATATGTACCTAAAGATGATGCTATTGCCTTATCATTTAATCCACCGTTAACACAACTTAAACAATTTGAAGAAAAACCTTTATATACGTTCCATGTTTTGCCTGATTCTATTAAAAAACGATTAGAATCTGTAATTAAAGTACCTATATATACACTGGGTACAAAATCTCTTGGTCAATACCTATTAAAACAACGTCGTGGGCATCTACTCTTACCTGATTATATGTCATTGGATCATTCATCTGAACAATTACGGGATATTTCTTTATCACACACAGAACTAAAACGCTCATTTTGTGTGGTATTTAAAAAAGACAATAAAAAAGTAGATATTCTTAATCTATTTCATTTAATTCAAACATTGTTAAGCAAAGTTTCAATATATCATTAGGCTTCGTTTAAAGTACTAACACATATCTTGTGAATTGAATATCATTTTGAAGAAGCGTATAATCACTTTATTGCGATAAAAGGATAAATTATATAATTAAAAGAGGATTATGTTTAATGAATATAAAGACACATCATGTATCTAAGAATAAAAATACTCATTGGCTGATTATTGTTGTTGCTTTAATGATGCTTGGATTATTTATTTTTACATTTTTTAATACTTCATTCTATCAAATGCCTATTGGTAAAATCACAAATATTAAAACAAGTCAGGGTCAAAAAATCACAGACGAGCATCATAATACTGATGTAAAATATAATCAACGATTAACTATACGCATTCTAAACGGTAAGTATAAAGGCGATATAACAACTGTTAATAATCATTTTGTAAAATCTCAAGCAGATTCTGAACAATTTTCTAAAAATGAAAAAGTGTTATTACATATGCAAAAAGGACCGTCAGACGCTACTATTCTAGAAAAAAAACGTGATAGCCTTACTGTGGCTATTGTTGGAATATTTATAGTGACACTGTTAATTGTAGGTAAAAATGTGGGTTTACAATCGATTCTATCTCTTATATTTAACACCGTGTTTATTATTGCTGCAATAGCCATTCATAATATTTTTTCAGGTACAAATTTATTTTTGTTAATGAGTATGGCAATCATTATATCGACCATTCTTACATTAATATTAGTAACTGGATGGCAAAGACGGACTTGGATTACGATAGTTGCTACTTTATCTGGAACGTTTTTATGCGTAGGGATTACCGAATTATTAATTCAACTTACAGGTGGTAATGGAATTAAATATGAAACAATGAATTTTTTAACACTACCTCCAAAAGATATCTTTATGTCTTCTGTACTTATTGGAACATTAGGAGCGGTAATGGATGTGGCAATTACAATTTCTAGTGGAATGTATGAAATCCTTCAACACACGCCTGACATTTCAATGTCTCGTTGGTCTTTAGCTGGACGCCATATCGGTCAAGATATTATGGGTACCATGACAAATATCTTATTATTTTCATATTTATCAGGTAGTCTAGCTATGATATTAATTTACTTAAAAAATGCTAATACATTTACTTATACGATATCAATGAACTGGTCTTTAGAAATTGCGCGTGCATTAACAGGTGGTATCGGTATTGTACTAACCATTCCTATCACAATCGGACTTATGGTCACTATATTTAAGTGGAAAGGAGTAAGTCGATGAATACAATTCTTTTACTCGCACTATTACTTTTTATTTTAATGATTTTGCTTGGCGGTAAAAAAGGACTCATCTCCTATCTCACTTTATTTTTAAATTTTATCATCCTCATTATTAGTAGTGTTTTCATTCTATTTGGGATGCCAATCTATCTAGTAGCATTTATCTTTTGTCTTGTTATTGCTGCTTGTAACCTATTTATTTTGAATAGTTATAATATTAAAACACAAGCCGCTTTTATCGGAACTATAGTAACGACTGTGCTTCTTATCATAGGCATATATCTATCTGTAAAATTTGGTCATCTACAAGGTTTTGCTACAGAACAACAAGATGAAACCTATATATTTTCAATGAATATTGGTATTAATATGCTACAGTTCTCTGTTTTTACTATTATATTGGCTGTAATCGCCGCTGTAATAGATTTAACAATCACAATCAGTTCACCAATGTATGAGTTGAATGAAACAAACCCTAACCTTTCTCGTAAAGACTTATTTCAATCTGGCATGCGTGTGGGTAGAGAAATTCTTGCAACTTCCGCTAACACAATTTATTTGGCTTATTTTGGTGGACAATTAACATTATTCTTTTGGTTTTTCCAACTTCATTATTCATTTGGACATATTTTGAACTCTAAAATTTTTGCTCAAGAGTTTATTTCTATCTTATTAGGTGGTTTTGCAGTCGCCTTAAGTATTCCAATTACTGCTTGGGTTACTGCTACATTAATTAAACATCATAAATTTAAACAAACAGACCACTACACTCCTACTTCACCCTTAAATAAACAAATAAAATAACACAGACAAAGCAGTGACATTTAATGATAAAAAGCATCAAATGTCACTGTCTCTTATTTATTTAATATTTATGTTGAAAATGTTTGAATCCATTTAATAACTGCTGGTGCAATGTATTGTGTATCAGTTTTATTAAACCAATGAATGTCAGTAATTTCATTATCAATTTGAACTTCATTCCAGTTAATACTTCGATTAACTTTAAATCCATTTAATTCGGTCAAAGTATTTGGTTGAGGATAGGCTTCACCAATTACTTTTCCAATATGTGTAAAATCATCTTGAGAAAAATGAAGTTGTAGTTCTTCTTCAATTTCTCTTTGAATAGCTTCTAAAAGTGTCTCACCTTTATCAATTTTCCCACCAGGAAAGTAATATTTTTCTCTGTGTCGAACTTGTACTAGTAAAATTTGATCCTCTGTTTCTTCCACTAAACATACGCATTTAATCATTCTATTCATCCTTATTAAAACATTCTCACTTCAAAAAAATAATTTAATTTAGTATGATATTAACATATATTAAAACAAAAATTGGGACAAATTCTTAATTAGTCATATAACATTTGGATTTGTCTTTTATTTTTATGGAGGTCATTTATTATGGCAAAACAATCAAAACTTTCACGCTTATCTAGTTTAGTAAGTACAGCTGGATTTATTGTGGATGGATATAATGGAATTAAATATAGTGCAAAAAATAAAAATTTAGTTTATCTATCACTAGCACTTAGCACAGCTGGTACTGTGTTCGATTTTATTGTTTCTATGAGATCACCACGTAAATTTCATAAATTTACATCATTCATCTCATTTATTGTCAATGTAACACGCTTAGCTTCAAGCTTTAGAAAAGTTAAAGAAGATTATCATTTCCAATAAAAAAAGATGCGCCTGGGATCTCATAAGTTGTCCCAGGCATTTTTAATATGTTGGAAGTCGATGACTGAATTGCAAATGAGCTTGTATTAAGCTTTTTTCAATTCTAGCGGAGCCCAAATTTTCATAAAGAAAGTTTATGAGTAACACAAGTTGGGAGTGGGACGATGAATTCTGTCCCACTCCCTTATTCCTACGATTAGTCAAGCATTTACAAATAAAATAAGCATTACTTAACTAAACCGTTCAATTTTAATTTTTTGAATA
>NZ_JBXWKZ010000041.1:0-16621 GCF_058191515.1 Staphylococcus sp. CoH_129_LAB_1
ATAGTGTTTGTAACATTTAAGTTACTTTATTGGAATTAACGTTGACATATTGTCATTCAGTTTTCAATGTTCATTTAGAATGTAATCTATTACATCATATCAACTTTCAATGATGAAAGTCAATAACTAATTTCGATTACTTTTACTATTTTAAATCGTTTTTTTAATTTGTGCAATGGTAAGTTTTACACTAAATTTACATTTTTTAAAATGTGTTAACATTTCTTTAAAACGACTTTTATATCATATCAAATGATTTAATTATTGTCAACAAATTATTTAAGGAATCATTTTTTATTTCAAACAATTCATTTAACTTGCTCACAAAGAAATATTCTATCAGAATTTTTATATTTTGCAATAGTAAAAACACTCGAAATTATATTTTTTTCGAGTGTTTTTACACTAATATTTATTTATTGTTTTATTGTTGTAGCGATTACTTTTTGTGCAATTGTTTTGTATATTTTTCCCAAACGATCTTCTTCTTGATAAATAGATGGTGAAAAATCATTAGGATTCCAAGAAGGTTGTTCAAGTGGCAATTCCCCTAACAATTGTGTATTTAATTCATCTGCAAGTTTACGTCCGCCACCCTTACCAAATACATATTCTTTTTTTCCAGTTTCTTTACTTTCGAAATAACTCATATTTTCAATAACACCTAAAATAGAATGCTCTGTATGCTTGGCCATAGCTCCAGCTCTTGCAGCTACAAATGCTGCTGTTGGATGTGGTGTTGTTACTATTATTTCTTTACTGCTTGGTAACATTGAATGAACGTCAAGAGCTACATCACCTGTTCCTGGAGGTAAATCCAGTAATAAGTAGTCTAATTCTCCCCATTTAACTTCAACAAAGAAATTCGTTAACATTTTTCCTAGCATAGGACCACGCCAAATAACTGGTGCATTTTCTTCTACAAAAAACGCCATTGAAATCACTTTTACACCATGACGTTCTACAGGAATAATTTCTTTCCCCTGAACTCCAGGTTTCTCATCTATACCCATCATATCTGGCACACTAAAACCATAAATATCAGCATCTATAAGTCCTACTCTTTTACCTTCTTTTGCTAATGCTACTGCTAAGTTTACTGCTACAGTTGATTTTCCTACTCCACCTTTACCAGAAGCAATTGCAATAAATTCCACTGGATTATTCTGTGACAACAATCCCTCTATTGTCTTAGGTTTGTCTTTTTCTTTTCCAGTATACTTTTCTACAACTTCAGCAGGTAATTCCTCAAAACGAATGCCTACTGTGTTTGCGCCGTTTTCTTTTAAAGTTTTAACTACTGACATTTGCAAATCAAGTTGTGGTTGTCCACCTAATTGAGCCATAGCTATTTTAACGCTTACGTGTTGAATTTCTTCTTTTATTTTTACTTCTACAATTCCCTTTGTTTCTTTTAAAGGTACATTAATAATTGGATCTTTTAAGTCTCCAACTATTTCTTTTACTTGTTCTACCGTAAACAACTCGTTATCCCCCTTATGTTTCTTGATATTTATATTTTAACAAATTTACTTAAAATCTGTGATGAATTCATCAAGATTTTATAGTTTATCTTTATCTCTTATCATTCAAGTCTTCACTATCTGGATAAAAAATTATTTTACATAAATATAATATTCCAATAATTAATGCAATAACCCAAAATTCAATTTTAATATATACATAATGAATATGAATAATAAAATAAAATAGAATAGTCGTAGTTACATATGAAATCAAATGAAATGTTATTCCATTAAAATATGGATTATTAGGTAATTGTTTTCTAAAGTAATCCATTAAATGCTCAATAGCAAATAGTAAAAAGTATCCCAATACTATATAGCTACCGTAATACACTAAGTTACTAAACAAGTCTTTATTATAAGTAAAGTTTCCTAAATTTAAAAAAATAAGAATTCGACTTAATCCGAATAAACCAAATCCTAAAAAGATTAAAAATATGCCTCCTGATAGGATAAAAATAAAAAGAATAAGAAGAATTGGAAAGATGCCATTAAATTTTTGATTAGAAAATTTCATTTCTCTCTTTCCTCCTCTTTTCATTAATATTTTATAATCCTACTTTATCATTTATCTACATCAACTTAAAAATTATTATTTAGTACTTTCTTCATTATCTTTAAATAAAAATACCCACATTAAAATTAAAATAAGCGCAACAATTGTGATAACAGTTAATATATTATAAAAATTGCCTCCTATTAAACCAAATTGAAGTGCGTATAATGCCCCCATCAATGTAGATCCTATAGATGATCCTAAATTTTTAGTTAATGCATAGAATGACATCATTTTTTTCATGTATTTAGGACTTGTTTCTTCTTGAACAATTACACTGTCTTTAGTATATACAAATCCAAAACTCAACCCTGCAAGAATCACAGCTCCTGCAATAATAAGTGGAATATGAAGTCCAAATACTAAAATTATATTACTTAAAATTAATGATATAAAAGCTCCGATGTATAATTTTTTTCTTGTAAATTTTGATTCTACTTTAGCTAAGTTAAAGTTTAAAGCTAACCACGCAACAGAAAGTGGGAAAATAACTAAACCACTTTGTAATGGAGATAATTTTAAATGATCTTGTAAATAAACAGGTATATATAAGTTATACCCCATTAAACACATTGCTATAAGTAAATCAGTTATAAACACCAATGAAATTGATTTATTAAATTCATTTATTGGTAAAAATGGCATATCTGTTTTGTTTTCATATTTGAATAAAGCGAATAATACAACTATTGCTAGTATTAACGCAATAATATTAAAAATAAAGCCTGTTTTATTTAATAAACCAAACATAAGAAGGCCGATAAATATATAAAATAATGATAATCCTTTTACATCAAAGTGTATATGCTGCACTTCCGCTTCTTCAGGAAAATGAAAAGTTAGAAAAGCTAACACAATAGCTATCAATGCTATTGGTATATTGATATAAAACAACCAATGCCATGTTGCAACTTCCATTATCCCTCCACCTAATAATGGTCCAAGAATACTTGAAATTCCCCAAACACTTCCAACGATACCCATTATTTTATAACGAAGCGGAATTTCAAATGCAAGTTTTGGCACAATTTGAGTCAAAGACATCATGACTCCTGCTCCAAGCCCTTGTATTGCTCTTGAAATAATTAGCATTGTAAATGTGTCACTCATGCCTGACATAAGACTTCCAACACCAAATAATAATAAGCCAACTACTGCTATATATATAATCTTAAATCTTGTTAGAAGTTCACCTACAATAGGATTAGCTACTACCAGTGCTATGAAATAAACAGTAAAGACTAATGGCACTGCTGTACCAGCATTCAAATCTTCACGAATGGTAGGCAATGCTAGTGAAATAATTGAACTTTCAATTGCTGCCATAAACATTGTTAAAACTAACGTCACTACAATACCTATAGATTTTAATTTCATCTTTGTCCTCCTATGTATTTAAAAAATTCATTATATAGAATATCCTCAATTATATTTATAAACAATTTTAGTGTATAGTTTTAAAAAAATAAAAGAACAGAATAGAATTCTTTTTGAATTCATAGTTCTGTTCCTAAATAAACACTTAATGATTTAAGTATAGTTTTATTTCAAAAGTTTATATAGAATCTAAGTTATCATTAATGATGTATCCTTTCAGGTAGGTCTACATAAAATATACAATTCCTATAAAATGAAAGAGTGATGCGATAACGATAAAAATGTGCCATATCATATGAAAATATGGACGATTTTTTTGTGCATAAAACCATGCTCCAATGGTATAAGAAAGACCACCTAATACGATAAATAAAATAAATAACCAAGATGTTCTCATAATAATCACAGGTAAAAATATAATGCCAATCCATCCCATAACTAAGTAAACAATTAAGCTTAATTTTGGATTTACATGAGTTGAGATTGACTTATATAGAATTCCCCATATTGTTATTCCCCATAATAACAAAAAGACAAGCCATCCTAACCAACCTTTAACAACCGTTAGTAAGACTGGTGTATACGTCCCAGCTATTGCTACATATATCATACTGTGGTCAATAATTCTTAATATATACTTATGAGATGTATTATTTTTCATTGAATGATATATAGTAGAGGAAATAAACATCATGAAAATACTAATAACAAATATGGAGACACTAATAGAACTTAGCGTTCCATATTCATTATAACTATGTACTGCTGCATAAGGTAGCAAAAATAAAGTCATTAGTGCAGCCACACCATGTGAAGTTGCATTACCAATTTCTTCACCAAAAGATAGTGGAATGATGTCTTTAAATGATTCAATTACATTATCTTTTGTATACTGCGATGATTTAGACATCTTTTTCCACCATCCTTTAAATTACATTCATCCGTTTTAAATCATCAGTTGCAGTTTCTACACTATCTTTACCTTCTTTATTTTTCAAAGGTGAAAACTCTTCTTTTCTTGGAACTTGTAATGTAATAAAGCTATTCGCATAGCGGAAAATATCAAAGTAAAATAATTCAAATTTTAATGATTTTTTTTCAATCACACCAAAATCATCATCCAGTTGCTTCAATTTTTTAATAGCTAAATGATATGGTAAATCATTATTTACCACTTTTTTTATAAATGATAGCTTAAATGCGTGAATACCAATATTGGCATTATCAAATGTATTGGCTACATCTTCATCAAGTTCTGAATATTCAAGTACAGTATCTTTATTGTCTTTACTGACTAAACGTCCAACACTTTCACCGCTTTTAGGTTGAATCGATTTAGAGGTTATATCTTTGTCATTTACTACTGTAAACCCTGCAAACAATGGATCTAAAACTTTTACTAATACATTGTCAATATTATTTAAGAAAATGAACTTTACGCCATCTTTTTCCATTTTATCTAAATAACCTTCATGCTCTAACGATTTAAATATCCCACCATTACCGTTAGGTGTTTCCATAATATAGCCATTTTCATTAAAGATAAGTCTACCATTTTCACTTAGAGCCACAATGTTGTCTTGTTTAAAAAAGTGAATACGTTCTGGGTTATAACCAAAATAATCATGATTTTCGAAATAACGTATTGTTTCATCATGATTAATATCACTAGTCATAATATACCAATTAATACAATGTCCCGTTTCATTTTTTAGATGTAATAGTTGTCTTGCTTGAAGTTCAAATAGGCTTACACCTTCAATTTCAAAAGAACCTTTTGGTCCTTTATAACCTAAACGCGTACCTTGCCCACCAGCCATGAGAACAACAGCAAATTCTCCATTTCTAATGGCTTCTATTCCTTTATATTCATAGTATTCACGATCTTGCTCAGTGAATACTTCCTTAATTTTATAATCAACTTCAGAAACTGAAGTAACATCTGTAATTGTTTTACGATTGACATACAAACTTTGATAAAGTTTTTGAATAAATTCTAAATCTAATGAGTTCACTTTTTCGTCTAATTGCTCTTTTTCATTACTACTCATCATTTTCTCATATTCAACTAAATGTTCTTGATTGTATTTTTCTAATTTACTTTGATCTAGCATTAATAACTCTCCTTATTGATAGTTCGTGTCATTCAAATACATTTATCATATTATTTATAAATTTAATATTAAGACAAGAAAGATGACCCATCATATTCAATTGATATCATCCAGATAATGAATGAATTACATATTTTAAAATTTCATTTATAAAATCTTGAAAGATTATGTATATTGCTCCAATACTAAAAGCTGTTGATAAGGAAGCATCTAAAAAACCACCAGTTTTGAAAGTAAAAGGAAACTTAATCGTTAAAGGTATTGGATAAAGTAACTTTACCCCTCTAGGTGTCAACATATCTAGTATAACATGAGAAGCCATTGCACCGATAATAGTAACTAAATAATAAGTCGGAGTTTGAATTAAAATAAGTAAAAAACCTATCATACCTAAGAACAACAATGAGTGCGTAAATGTTCGATGTCCAAATATAGCACCAATGAACAAACTAAGAATTTTAAATTGTCTGCCAATCTTACTTCGCGTATGACAAATATCTGGAAGTAAACTTCCTGCTATTGCTAAACAAATTACTGTTACAGTAGAAAATAGATCTGTATGATAATGGTCAACTGTTATTGCTCCTACAAGCAAACCAGCAGCTACATGCGTTTTTCCTGTCATTTATCTTCTCCTTTATTAAAAATATATTAACATAAACAGCCTTAAAATACGAACATATCTTCGGGTATATCGCTATTATTCTTTTATTTTACTTATTTATTACATGTATTATATTTGATATATCTTTGGATTTGTTTATTATTAAAATAAACACGTAAGGAGGTCTGACTATGTTTGTTGTCACCAATCGTATTACTGTAAAAAAAGGATTTGCCGAAAAAATGGCACCACGTTTCACTAAAGGTGGTAAGATTGAAAATTTAGAAGGGTTCAGAAAAATTGAAGTTTGGCAAATTGATAATACTAACGACACTGAAGATATGTATGTTAATACTTGGTGGGACAATGAAGAAAACTTCAATGCTTGGACCAAAAGTGATGCTTTTAAAGAAGCACATAAAAATACTGGAAAATCCTCTTCAGAGAATTCACCAGTAATAACAAGTAAAATTGTTAAAGCAAATGTATTATCAACTTTAGATTAGAAAAAAGAAGCAGGAAGTGAGACTGATTTTATCGTCTCACTCTCTGCTTTTTTCTTTTTATAATAATAAATGAGCCATTAATGCAATAATTGGTAATGTGATTGCCGTTCTGATTAAAAATATCATAAATAACTTTCCAATACTGACTGGGATTTTAGAACCTAAAATAACTCCACCCACTTCAGACAGATAAATTAATTGAGATATACTTAAAGCGCCGATAACAAATCGTGTCATTTCATTGTGTACAGTCGCTATTAATATAGAAGGTAAAAACATATCTGCGAAACCAATAAGTAAAGTTTCTGACGCTTTTGCAGCTTCAGGAATTTGAAGTAACTGTAATATAGGGATAAATGGTTTTCCTATGATTTCAAATATTGGCGTATAATTTGCTACCATCGTAGCAAGAGTCCCTATACTCATTACTACTGGTAAAATAACAAACCACATATCGATCACTGTTTTAATTCCTGTTTTGAAAAATTCTTTAACTCCCGGAGCTTTTAAGCCTACAATTGTAGCTTCATCAAAACCATGAGATAATGCGGTTTTCCCTTCTGGAAGTTTTTCAAATCTTGTATTTTCAGATACTTCTTTCGTAAAATCATCAGGAATTTGATTTAGTGGCCATATTCTTGGCATAATCATCGCCGCCACTAAGCAAGAAACAATCACTGTTAAATAAAATATAAAGAATTTATGTTGTAAGCCGATGGTTTGGGCAATAACAATAGCAAATGTAATAGATACAACACTAAATGTTGTAGAAATTACAATTGATTCTCTTTTTGAATAGATGCCTCTTTCATATTGACGACTTGTAATAAGTACGCCTACTGTTCCATCACCTATAAATGAAGCTAAATTATCCACTGCTGATCGTCCTGGTAAAGTAAATAATGGTCTCATAACCGGTCTAAACAATGGTCCTAAAAATTCTAACAAACCGTATTCCATTAACATGGGTAAAAATAAAGAAGCAAAAAGAAATACAGCAACTAATGTTGGTAATAAATCATTAAATACTAATCCACCCGTATCTTCTGAATATATCACTTTACTCCCTAATTTAAGATAAGTCATCCAAACAAATACAACTGCAAGTACTCTTAGTATTGTCCAAACTGGTCCAACTTGAAATGCATTCGCAATAAGACCATCTGGCTTTACCTTATTCTTTAAAATCGTTGAAAATAAAATAGTCAATATAGCTGATACTGTAATGATTGTAATGATGAGAATTGGCATAGCATGCCCTAATAAATCTTTTAACCAACTTGCCAAAAAAGCTACTGGTAATGTCGTTTGTTTCTTCCCATCTTGTACAATTGGAATGGGTATTAAAAATAAAATAATACCTATAATTGACATTGATATAAATTTTATTCTTCCTTTTGTTTTCTCCTGTTTGGTATAGCTTTCCAACATTCACCCTTCTTTCTATTTATATAGGTACTTGTATTTATTCATTAATTTTGTATTTTCAGCAAAATTAACATCTATATTTTATATAAATATAACTTTATATGTATTTTTATAAACAATATGTACATTACTATATCTTATTTCCAAATAATATGCAATATATATAAATTTAAAATTTCACATAAAAAAAGTGAGATAACATTCGTTATGAACTCTATCTCACTCTTTTAATATTTAAATTCTTCTAAGTAACAATAAAAAATATGGAACACCAACGATAGCAATAACTACACCTACTGGTATATCAATGGGCGGGTGTATACCTCTCGCTATACCATCACTAATTAAAATAAGTATTGCTCCAATTAAACCAGACATCATCACTACGTGGATGTGACGATGTCCTACTATTTTCCGAGCGATATGTGGAGCAATTAATCCAAGAAAACTAATCCCTCCAACTATTGAAATAGATGCTCCTGCTAACATTACTGATAAAATTAACAATATCATTTTAATTTGTTTTATTCTGGTTCCTAATGCTATTGCTAATGAATCTCCTAAATTTAATATATCTAGTTGATGACTCAAAGCGATAACAATTGGAATTGTGATTACAAACCAAGGTAAAATTGAATATACATTTTCAATCGTATGACCATAGAGACTACCTGTTAACCATATAAGTGCATTATTTGCATCCATAGGATTTCGTATTAGTAAAAATTGTACAATTGCCGTGCATATAGCGCCAATGGCTAAGCCAATTAATGCTAACGTAGATCCTTTAATATTAAATTGAGATATCAAAAAAGATAAAATTAAACTGATTATTAATGCACCAATAAATGAACCAATAGGTAAAATAATTAAAGGCGCATTAGGAAAAACCATAATAATAATAATTGCTGCTAAACTCGCACCTTTAGTAATTCCAATAACATCTGGAGAAGCAAGAGGATTTTTTACTATCCCTTGTATGATAGTTCCAGAAATAGCCAAGCTACTTCCTACTATTAATCCTAAAAGTGTTCTAGGTATACGATATTCATTTAGAATAAAATTATCATGTGTAAATAAACTATTTAATACTTTAAAGGGATTGTACATTGTCGCGCCAATACATAAGCTAATAAATATACTTATTATTAGGATAGTAACAATAAGTATGTAACGAATACCCAGTGATTGATGTTTCATATTCGTCTCACTCCCCTTAAAGTAATAAATAAGAAATAAAAAGCTCCTATAAATGATGTAACAATTCCAACTGGTGATTCATAAGGATAGGTAATTAAGCGACTCAATGTATCAGATATTAACAATAAATTTGCACCAACTATGAATGTTAAAGGAATTAAAATAAAGTAATTATGAGATGCATAACGTTTTACAATATGTGGCACGATTAATCCTATAAATCCAATAGGACCTACAATAGAAACAGATGTTCCAGCAAATATAATAACAAGTAATCCGATAATTATTCTTATAACTTCAGTTCTTTGTCCTAAACTTTTGGCAAGTGTATCACCTAATTCCATTATTGTAAGTTGTCTAGCGAATGCAATCAATATGATAAGTCCTACAATAATCCAAGGAAAAATGATCATTGCATCCTTCCATTTCACTCCATTTAAAGAGCCGACTAACCAAAACATAACAGTTGAATTAGAATCTTCATTAAGTAAAATAATACCTTGTGTAAGACTGCTAAAAAATAAATGTACTGCCATTCCTGCTAAAGCTAATTTCACTGGTGTTATTTTTTTCGTAGAACCAGATAGTAAATACACAGTTAATCCACCAATAAATGCGCCTATAAATGCTAAATAAGTCGCATAGTTTCCCATAGTGGGTATTAATACGGTTACTAATATAATAATAAATGAAGCACCGGCATTCACCCCGAATATCTGCGGAGATGCTAATGGATTTCTAGTTATAGATTGCATTAGTAAACCCGCTAGAGCTAAGCCTCCTCCAACAAGTAATCCAACAATCATCCTTGGCATTCTAATATTTTGAATTATAAAAGTTTGCTTGTTTTCAATTGAAGTAAAAAAGTAATGATAAATATCTTTAGACTGAATATTTGAAGTTCCAACCGCTAAATTAAGATAAGCAAAAATAAAAAGAAGGCAAACACTCACTGTAAAAGTGAGTGTCATACGCTTCTTGATTGATCCTCTATTAGCAGAAAGACGATTACTTTTTTGTATGGTCATTGTCAATCCACCCTATTTATTTTTATCTTTTTTTGAAATTTCTACGATTTCTTTAGCCATTTCTTCCGAAGAAATTAAACCACGTGCACGTGCCCATGTATCACGATCAACCACATCTACTTTATGATTTTTAACTGCATCAAGTTTGTTCCAAATAGGATCTTTTTTCAATTCTTGATAAGAAGGTTCATTAGGACTTGCACCATTTGTCATAATAAATACACGTTCTGGATTGATTTCAGATAGTGTTTCTGAGTTGAGTTGTAAATAAGGACCTTGTAAATATTTACTTAATCCTTTCGTTACATCTTTATTCAATGCTTCTTTAAAACCTAATTCTCCTAATAACTGTCCTACATAAGAATCACTCGGATGCGCTAGCAATCCAGATTTAGAAGCTACAGCTGGAAGTACTTTTTCATTTTTATCAAATTGAATTTCTTGTTTATATTTAGCTATTTTTTTCGTATGTTCGTCTAAACGTTTGTCGCCTTGTTTCTCTTTATTTAAAGATTTAGCTATAACTTTAAATGCCTCAATATTTTCATTATAATCGCCATCGAAACTCTTTAATTCTATTGTCGGAGCAATTTTACTTAATTCTTTATAAATTCCTTTATGTCGATTGCTGTCGGCAACTATTAAATCAGGTTTCAACTTACTGATTTCTTCTAAATTAGGTTGTTTTCGTGTACCAACAGATGTATAATCGCCAATTTTATCTCTTAAAGGTTTAATCATTCTATTCTTTTTATTATCGTCTGCTATACCTACAGGTTTAACATCCAAAGCTGCTAATGCATCAACAAACGAGAATTCCAAAGCTACTACTCTCTTAGTATCTTTTGGTACCTTAGTTGTACCTAAATCGTGCTTAATTTCAATAGTATCTTTAGAGGATGATGTGTGATTAGATGATTTTGAACCATTGTCACTCACCTTTCCGCATGCAGTTGCTAATACTAAAGTCAATAATAATGAAATGATTCCAAAAATTTTTGTTATTTTCATGATGACACTCCTTAATATGTATTGATGTATATTTTCATTTTATTGATAACAATTATCATTGTCAATAAAATAAAAAATAGGAATTGCACAGAATTCATTTTGAATTCGTTGTCCCCTCCCGCAAACGTTGACAGCTAACGCATAAAAAAATCTGAGACACTATTGATGTCTCAGATTCTATATAATGAGTTATATATTGTTGGTATGTTTTGATTGATTCAAATTATTAATAAGCTGAGAAATTGCCTGTTCTTCACTATAATGTTTTTCCATTCTCTGATGATACATTAATTGTGATAGCGCCTCATATTCTAATGAAAATGGTATGCAATCTCCTACCTTATAGTTACTTTCTTGATTTAAATCTATCATCAAGTGATCACTTGAAGCACCAATAATTTTAATTCGATGATTGAGTGGTTTTATTTTTTCAATCACAGTATCAATATATCCTACATCTACAATAGCTTGTAAGTAACTTTCTTTCATCTTTGTATATCTAGGTTTAATTTCAATAATTTCCGCTTCAAGTAAAATTGCGTTTTGAAATAATTCAGGTATATTTTGGTTAGTAGTTGTATCTACTCCACGAAATAGTGTTTCGCCAACTCTCAACTCATTAATACATCCTAAATCATTTTGTTTTAACAATGGAAGCATACTTGAATTACCTCCAGAAATAACTTGAAATGATACTCCTGTGTCATATTGTGCTCGGCGAACAAATTTATTGATTTCTTCGACATCATTTAATGTTGGAGCTTTAGACTTAAAACACATGAAATTAAATGCAAGGCCTAAAAGTGTTATATTATTCATTAATTTAATTTCATTAACATAATCAACAATATGATAAAGTAACACACCTTCACGTTGATCTTTCCAATCGACCATCAATATGATTTGATGTTTGATATTCATTTTATTTGCAATATGATTTAATTGGCGTATTGTAACTATTTCTGTTTGAATACTTACGTAACTCTCTTTAATTAAATCCTCATACTGACGCTTTAAAGGAGCTCTCAAAAGTAAAAAACGACAATTTTTTTTAAATTGCTCAGGTATATTTTCTTGTCGAGATTCTGCAAAGTAATTAAATCCTACTTTCATTAATCGTTTAATGATATGTTCATCTCCAGCAATACTTTTTATCACAGGTATAATTGCTATATTTTTGCTGTCAAACAATGTTTTTAATACATGAGCATTATATTCTATTTTGGATAAATTGATTACAATACGTGACACTTAATTCATCTCTCTTTTTATTGGATTATCTAAGCTAATATTCAGATATTTTTTCACTTTATTTTTCATTCTCATTTTTAACAATGCTTTTACTGTAATCGTAGGTCCAAATAAAATCTTTTTTAATATATCCGCATGAGGCTTACTATCATTAATAGCTAATTCTATTTCTTCTTGAATTATATTAAATAGTTCTTCTTCCTTTACAAACTCATATTTTTTAAAATGAAAAATGAGTTCTGCTAGTTGATTTTGAACGACTGCATGTTGAAATTTCATAATAACTTCTTCAATTGAATCTGCGAGTAAACTTTTATTTTTTACTTCTATATGCTTTAATTGTCGACTTAGCGTCTTAATATCTATTCGAGAGCCACCGAGATCTCGCACTATAAATTGAATTTGATGCTTAGGCCCTAACTGCACTAGTGTATTTTGCATATGTGCTTCTAAAGCTATACCATAATCTTGTATTAATGCTAATAAAGGCGTTACAAGCTGACGAGTATAATTTCGCATAAACGTATATATACTATGCTGATTTATTTCATCACAAATCCATTTAAGATAACTGTCTATTGTGATTTCATTATCTACTACATTTCTATTTACTAATGCGCCTGTAACTAATAAGATACCATGATTCTCTGCAAAAGGTTTTTCGCGAATAATACAAGCAAGTTGTCTAGCATCATCATTGTCCGTTATAGCAAATAAACCATATGGTTCAAGTGCAACATCTAATTGTCTATACTGATTTAATTCACGATGTAACGCTTGACTTAATTTAGGTCCATCTATTGTAGTTTCTGGAGATACTGTCCTAACTGCACTAGTGGCTTGCACATTTACTGGTAATTTCACATGATAAGGTCGATTAATTAGTGACATTGTTCTAAAAGAAGATGTAGCTTTAGATGGAACATGGAATGGTGTAGTTATCAGAATGTGACAATGTAACCACTTCCTAAATCTATTAAGGATAATATGTTCATACTGCCATGGATGCACTAAAATAACACTATAATCTTCAAGTAAACGCTCTCTATCATCCATGAATGTTTGCAATTGGTCTCGATATTCAGGAATAACCTCACTTAAAATGAACTGTGAATAATCAAAAATCGTTGTAATATTTACATAATCGTTATGTATTAGCATCACTTTCAAATTAATATTTTTTTCAAATTCAGGCGAATAGGCTTTCACTTCTTCCATTGATAAAGGTAATTTTGTTTTAGTAAGCGGATGTGTGGGATGTCCTTCAAACATTAAGCTTTCAGAATATTGTACGTCATCTATATCACTATCTTTTTTCAACTTTGTTAACCAAGTAAAAAAATTCAAATGCTCTGACACATTAATATATTTATCATGTTTTTGGAGATATTTATGTCGTATATCATACTCTTTATAAACTTCAACAAAACTATCTCTGCTATGAATAAGTTCATTTTTCAAACGTAACGGTATATCTATATGAAAGTCTATCTCTAGTATGTCCATTAATTTTTCTAGACTATCCACTGATTCTTTAGTTTGCTGATTAATATAAAATATTGGTCCATCGAATTCATATCTAGATAATGCGCTTTCGTATTTATAGTAGACATTTAAAAACACTTGTCCATATTCAATCGTTATATAATGATTCTCTTTAGAAATGATGGTTGAATGAATCCAAATATTTTCTTTTATTAGCGCATTTATTAATCTAAATCGCATATTTCTATTTGCATGCTTCCACTCGTTTAGCATTTTTAAATCCTCCGCCATATCATTCATTTTCATTACTGAATTTAACTAGTTTAATAATTATAAATTTAATTAAGGTTACTAGCAATGACATAAACTTAGTATTTATTAAAATATTATGTTTCAAATTTAAATTATCTTTTAAAAAGGTCTAATTTTAGAGTTGGATATTATACAAACTATTTATAATTCTGTAAAATGTGGATGAGGTGTCATATGAATAAAAATATAACCATTAATAATCATAATTTACAGCTTACTAATGAGGAATATAATGTTTATACATATTTAAATGAATTTTATCCTAATTTGATCGATGATTTTAGACAATATATTTTAATAGGTAGAGATAAAATTTCACAACGTCTTATTACATCTTTATATCGTGAAAACTTAGTACACGCAAAAAAGAACAGTCAAATTATTAAATCTACCAATTTAGCCGTGCCTATGTTTTCTAAAGATAAAGACGTATTATGTATTCATTTTCCAAAATCAAACGTTGATATTTACAGTCAAATAAAAGGTAGTCATGCTTTCAACCGGATAGATGTCGAAGGGCCATTTTATATCTTAAAACATCATAATCACGAATATGAAAGAATCCAACATCCGAATGACATTCTAGATTTAATTTTAGCTGAAGATCCAAAACTTGATAGTGCCGCTAGTGAACAATTTAGAGATGATTTAAACAATAGTGCTACTAATATGATTCTCGCACTCAGTTATCAAGCTAATTATATGCAATTAAACCATGAATCGCTATGGGAGTTGATTGCAAATAGTGAAGATAGTTATTTACGTTCAGAACAATCAGTTATAGAAGGTCATCCCCTTCATCCAGGCGCAAAGCTTCGTAAAGGAATGAGCGCCGAGGACAATATTCACTATAGTTCAGAATATGGTCGAGAAATTCAATTAAAATGTGTATTAATACATAGTAGTATAGCAAATGTTCAATCCTTATTCTCAAACTATAATGATACGATTCAACAAGCATTCCATAAATTATTTAATCATCCTTTAAATGAAAATAATGATATAGCAATTGAAGATTATCATTTAATGATTGTCCATCCTTGGCAATTCGAACATATTTTACTTAGTCAGTATCAACAAGAACTAGATGAACAACTTATTATTCCTATTGATATGACCTTACCTTATTATGCTGGTTTATCATTCAGAACATTAATGCCAAAATATCCTAAACTATTTCCGCATATTAAACTTTCTACAAATGTTCATATTACTGGAGAAATACGGACGCTTTCTGAACAAACAACGCATAATGGACCTTTAGTTACTAAAATTGTGAACGATATTTTAAAAAGCGACATTGATTTTCAACCTTATCGTATAGAAACATTAGATGAAATTGCTGGCATTCATTTTTATAATTCTAAAGATCCTTCAGCAATTCAAACTGAACGTAGTGAACAACTTGGAACATTATTTAGAGAAAATATTTATACATTAATCGAAGAAGATACAATACCTGTCATATCTTCTAGTCTTGTTACTTATTATCCAAACAATACTGAACCTCCTATTGAAAGTTTAATACAACGATATCAACATACTCACCAATTTAAGACGTTTGAAAAAGCGACTTATACATGGATTCAAGATTATGCGACTCAATTATTAGGAATAGTTATTCCACTATATGTAAAGTATGGGATAGCTCTAGAGGCACATTTACAAAATTCCATTGCTACATTTAATCAAGATGGGAGTTTAAGTAAAATTTATATTCGAGATTTCGAAGGATTACGTATTGATGAAACTCAATTGAATCATATGGGGTATAAAACATCACACTTCCATAAGAAATCTAGAATTCTTACCCACTCAACAACATCTGTTTTTAATAAAGTATTCTATTCAACTGTTCAAAACCATCTAGCTGAATTAATATTAACAATGGCTAAAAAAATAGAAAATGCGGATTTCGAAAAAGTAATGTGGAATGATATTAGTCATATTATTCAAAATATATTAGCTAAGTTGACTGACGTTGATGAAGTACGTTTGCAAAATATTACTAAAATTTTATTTGCTGCATCAATTGATTACAAGTGTGTAACCACTATGCGCTTAGAAGATGAAACACATGACTATACTTATATTAAAGTTGATAATCCACTTCATCATATTAAATAAAAAAAGACCTTGGAATATTCTGGACTGACCCCAATTAGTGGGAATGATATAAAAACACTTTCGTTGAATTCATATTAAAATGAATCATGCGGAGGT